>SPCN01000049.1 GCA_004525465.1 Chrysiogenales bacterium
CGCCGCTGCAGGGCGGTGAACAGCATCAGCCCCTGGGTGACGGGCACGCGGTAATCGTTCTCACCGTGCACGACCAGCATGGGTATCTTGAACTTGTCGACGTAGTTGGCCGGGTTCCACTTTTCATATAGGGCGCTTTCCCAGGGGACGCCGCCGTACTCCCATTCCTCAAACCACAGTTCCTCGGTGGCATAGTACATGCTGCGCGAATCGAAGATGCCGTCGTGGGAGACCAGGCAGCGGAAGGGATATTTGAACTCGTCGCTGTGGCCGGCCATCCAGTTGAGCATGAAGCCGCCGTAGGAGGCGCCGGCGGCCACGATCTTGTCGCGGTCGATGAAGGGAAAATTTTCCACCAGGTACTGCTGGCCCTTGACCAGGTCGACGAAGGGCGCGCCGCCCCAGTCGCCGGAGATCGAATCGGTGAAGGCCTGTCCATAACCGGTGCTGCCGTGGAAGTTGATCGCCGCCACCACGTAGCCGGGAGAAGCGAACAGGCTGTGGTTCCAGCGGTAATGAAAGTCATCGGTCCAGGCGCCCTGGGGGCCGCCGTGAACCAAAAACACCAGCGGATATTTTTTGTTGGCATCGAAGAAAGGCGGCTTGAGAAGCATGCCTTCGACCATTTCATCTTTGGCGCCCTGGAAGCGGAATATCTCGGCCCGATTCATCTGCACGTCTTTGAAGACCTCACTGTTGAAGCGGGTCAACTGTGTCTGCCGCCGCCGGCGCAGGTCGTATTTGAAAATTTCCTGGGGCATGGCCACGGTCTGGGCCAGGTAGACCAGGGATTTGCCGTCGGGTGTCAGGCGCAGGGAATTAGCGTTGATAACCGCAACGATCTTTTCGATCTTTTTGGAGGCTATGTGCAGCTTGAAGATCGGCTCATAGATGCTTTGCGAAGCGATGAAATAAATTGTTTTCTCATCGGCGCTGAACACGAAGGAGGCAATGGTGTCGGGAAAGGCCGCGGTGAGGTTCTGCCCCGCCCCGGTTTTCAGGTTGTAGAGGATGATGTCTTTTTTGTCGGCTTCGAAGCCGGGCCGGCGCATGGACAGGTAGGCCAGATACCGGCTCTTGGGAGAAAAGACGGGATTGGCGTCGCCGCCCAAATTGGCGGAGCTTACATTCTTTTCATGGCCGCTGCGCAGGTCGCGCAGATAGACGTCGTTGTTGGTGGAAATCGCCACCACCGGGTCGGTGTTCTTCACGAAGGCGAACCAATTGCCATCGCCGGAAAAAAGGTAATCCTGGCTGCCGCCCAGGTCCAGCGGCGGGGTGTCGAACTCGCCCGGGGTCAGGTCGGTGAATTCGGAGGTGCCGGGTTGGTGCAGAAAGACATGGCTGCGCAGGCCGTCGCGCCAGGAATCCCAGACCCGAAACATCAGTCCGGTCAGTAATTTGGCTTTGATATTGGAAGCCGCGGCCTCTTTCTCCATGGCCACGGCTGCGGCGAAACTTTCGGCCCGCGGGTCGACATCTTTGGCAAAGGCGATGTTTTTTTCGTCGCTTGACCAGATGAAGTCGCTGACGCCGCCGGCAACGGTAGTCAGCGCCTTGACTTGGCCGGAATTTTTCAGATCAAGCGCAAAGAGCTGCGGGTCACCATCACGGCTGGAAACGAAGGTCAAGAGGCCCGATCTCATGAAGCGGGGATGGGAATGGTTGCCCTTGCCTTCGGTCAATTTCAGCAAGCTTTGCCCTTGCAGGTCCGCAGCATAGAGGTGGGTCTGGTAGGTGTTGGCGGCGATGTCCGGGGTTTTTACCGCGAAAACGACCCACTTGCCGTCGGGCGAGACGGTCGGGGATGAAAGGCGGCCGGCCGCGAACATGTCTTCAAAAGTCAGGGCTCTTTTTTGGCTCCAGAGCGAGGCGCTCAGGAACAGGCATAAAACAAAGATTGAAATTTTCTTCATTTTGGATCTCCATGCTGGATTTTTATTTGAGTAGATCGAAAAATTGAACCGGAAATTACGTTCATGATTGAAAGAAAGACTAGCCGCGGGAGCCGCTTGCCGGCTCCCGCGGCCAATTTTTATGGGGGGATTAATAAATAAGCTTAATTCCCTTGTTCAAAATCTTCTTTGGGCAGGATTTTTAAAATGATGTAGCGATTGGAAAACACCTTTTTGGTAACGGGATTGATCAACTCGTATTTTCTAAGCAGGAAAATATATTCCTTTTCGCCGTCGGCTGTGGTGATCTTGACGTTGGCTTTGGCGCTGATGGCTTTGCCGGCAAAAAGTTCCTGGTTCTGTTCGATGTTGGTGGACAGGGTGACCATTTTCTTTTCGTTTTCGACTTGGGTCTTCATCTGGGTATAATCCATCTGGTCCCGCTTGTAGTTGGCGGTTTCAGTTTCCACTTCTATTTCCACATCGGCGATTTGCTTCTGCAACTCGGCTTTCTGTCTGCTGCCGCGGGTTTCGCCCAATTTGGTCTTTAACTGGTCCAGGGCGTCTTTTTTGTCTTTAACCAAAAGAATCTGGGTATCTTTCTTTTTCTTGACATCAGCCATTTCTTTGATCAATTGCGGCAGGATGAGGTCTTTAGTCTCCGGTGCTTCACTTGAAACCAGTTCCCAGGATTTGAATTCCAGCGAAACAGGCTCAGCGGCCATGGCCGCCATGGTGTCCCTGTCCTTGGCCTTCATGGACTGGAAATATTTGGAGATCGTGATCTCCTCGGGTTTTTGACAGGATGTGGTAATCATGATCAAAAAAATTAAAGCGATCAAAACCAGTACTTTTTTCATGCATTCCTCCTACTAAATTTTATGAATTGTTCTGGAGACATGGAAATATTTTTTCTATGCCCTTTTTGCCTTGCGCAGTACGTTATACTCATATTCATGAATTATAAGTAATTAAAAAATTAAAATCAAGACACTTTATAAATTTAATCAAAAAAACGGCTGGAGGTGGGAAAGTGCCGGATCGCTTACTGGCTATCCAGGATAAAATCGGTGGGATTCAGCGGTTTGTCGAAATAGCGGACTTCGTAGTGCAGGTGGGGGCCGTTGCTTCTCCCAGTGGTTCCGACGTTGCCGATGACGTCATAGCGATGGACGCGTTGGCCTTCACGGACGTTGAATCCCGAAAGATGGCCGTAGCGGGTGACATAGCCGAAACCATGGTCAATGATGATCATCTTGCCATAATATTCTTTTGGTTCGGCCACCAGGACCACACCATCGGCCGGGGCGATGATCTTGTTACCCAGCTGGGTGGCGATATCGATGGCGTAGTGAAATTCATAACGTCCGGTGAAAGGATGGACCCGGTTGCCGAAGACGCCGGAAATGTAACCGCGCGTTGGCCAGATGACCGGAGTGGCGGCAAGCTGAAGCTTTTGCTGGTTGACGAACTTCTCCACGGATTTGAGCGAATCTTCTATTTTTTGAGCTTTGTCCCTTATGTCCGCGGCTTTGGGGGCCGTGTCTTTTTGCAGCAGGGACTGGGGAGCGGGGAGCGCTCCCGGCGTGCTCAAAAAATTACTGCCGGCATTGCCGAATTCGGGACCGCCGCTGCCCACTTCTTTGAGCGCCAGGGGCGAGGTCAGTCCGGTGGCCACCATGATCCTTTCCTTGTAGATCTCCATGTTCTTGAGGCGCTCATTGAGAACCTCGATGGTGGAAGACAATTCGCTTATTTTTTGCCGTTTGTCCTTGGCGTCAAACTCGAGGCGCTTCATTTTTTGCTTGTCCAGGGTCATGGTCAAGTAATGGAAAATGATGAAGCCGAAGAATAAGAGCAGGAAGGAGAAAGCCAGAACGGCATTTTTGATCAATTTTGAAGAAACTGTGAATTCCTTGTTGGATGCTGTGGCGTCGGAAACGATTATCACCGAATAGTTACGGGTATGTTTGGCGGTTTTCATTGCTATTTGTTTATCGGGTATTTTGATTGTAGAACAAGCGGTTGGTTTTGTCAACCATGGTTGCCTTCATTGCCCGACAATTTCCCTGACCTTGCCGGCGATGTGTTCCAGGGGCGTTCCGGGAGGGAAAACTTCCTGGATGCCGATTCTTGCCAATTCCGGCATGTCGGCGCCGGGGATGATGCCGCCCAAAAACATCGGAGGTGGAGGGATTTTCTTTTCCATGTAAACCGCCATGATCTTTTTGCACAGCTGCAGGTGGGCGCCGGAAAGGATGCTCAGGCCGATGATGGAGACGTCTTCCTGGATCGCCGTGTTGACGATGGTTTCGGGGGATTGGCGCAGCCCGGTGTATATGACTTCCATACCCGCATCGCGAAGATACCTGGCCACGATTTTGGCGCCGCGGTCATGCCCGTCCAAACCGGGTTTGGCGATCAGGACTTTTATTCTGTGCATGATGGGATTAATTTTATATAAAAAAAATTAAAAGTCAATATTTTAACTTGACATTGCCGTTGAAAAAGTGATAGAAATTACCGTAGACAAAAGACGGATAAGGTTTAGGAGGACCAGAATGAATAAAAAAGCGATTGTTCTGGCTGATAATAGTTACACGATCCGCCGGATTGTCGAATTATCATTTTCAGAAATTGAAAATATAGAAGTGCGCAGTTTTGAGAACGGATCCGGAATTAAGGAAAAATTGCTGCAATTGAAACCCGCCGTGGTGATCGTGGATATCAAATTGCCTGAGACCAACGGCTATGATATTTGCCGTTTCATCAACGACACCCCCACTTTGAATCAATGCCGGGTTTTTTTAATGAAGGGCAGTTTCGAACCGGTCGATAACGAAATGATCAAAAACCTCAAATATGAGGATATTGTCACCAAGCCTTTTGATTCCAATGCCCTGGTCAGTGCGGTCATGAAGATCGTCAATGGGGAAGAAATAAAAGTACCCAGCAAAGTTGCCGGGGCCGGGCCCAGTTCCTTTCCGGAAGATTTCCCCGAAATCGAACCCAACGCCCCTGACAGCGAAGATATCAGCTTTTCAGACATTCGCGGCGAAATGGAAGCGCAGCTTCCTGCGGATCGCCCTACAGCCAGGAACCAGGTCCTGGAGCGGGATGAAGTGCTGCCTTCCGAAGAGATCACCCAGGGGACACAGCCCCTCAAAGATAACCTGATGCCGATTGAAAGTGAAGAAAACATCAAGAATCCCTTCGAAGAGGAACCAGCTTTTGAAGAAATAAACGCCGCGAATTCGGGGACTGCCGCTTCGATAGCTCCTGAATTTGATACGAAATCCGTGCTCAAAACTCCGCAGGTCGACACTCAAACCAAAGACGCATCCGATGAATTTCATGAACGGTTTCTTGAAATTGCCAAGGAAGACACTTCCGAGGATCTGCTTAAAGCATCATTGGAATCGTCGCAAATGCCCGATAGTGATGATCTGCAGTTCCCCAGCGATCAGAAAGATGATAAATTGATGGAAAGCGGGGAAAAAATCGCGCTGGAATTTGACAAGAGTGAACTGAATTCTCCAGCGAAAACCATCTATGCCAGCCCGGACAGCATCATCGATCTCATGGTCCCCGGCCAAAAGCCGGAAAAAGATTCGAAGCTTTTTGAGGACAAGGTTTTTGAAAAGGAGACGGTTGTCAAAAAGGCGCAGCCAGAGGCAAGCTCGCCCGAGGCTGAATTGGAAAAACTGGTTAAAATGCCCAAAAAAGAGACCAGGCTCGAGGCTGAAGCACCGTTGCCGGAAAAATTGGCAATGACCGGAAAACTCGAAGAAAAGTTAAGCCTGACAATCAAAGAGCTGCTTTGGGAGATCGTTCCTCCCTTGGCCGAAAAGATCATTAAAGACGAAATAGATAAAATCAAATCCGATCTGAGCAAAAGCGGCTTGTAATTTTTTCTTTGGAGTTTTAACCAAGTGGAAATGAATATGGAAAAAGCATATGACCATTTACAGACCGAATGCGACTGGTACCGTCGCTGGGAAGAGAACAGCCTGTTCACTCCCTCCGACCATGACCCCGGTATTCCTTTTTCGATCATCCTGCCTCCCCCCAATGTGACCGGTTCGCTGCACATCGGCCATGCCCTTACCCTTTCCCTACCCGACATCATCGTGCGCCGAAAAAAAATGCAGGGTTTCAACGTGCTGTGGCTGCCCGGGGTCGATCATGCCGGCATCGCCACCCAGATGATGGTGGAAAAAAATCTGAAAAAAGAAAAGGGACTGAGTAAAGAGGATCTGGGCCGTGAACAATTCCTGCAGTTGGTCTGGGAGTGGAAAAACGCTTCGCAACAGAAGATCGTGAGTCAGATCAAGAAACTGGGGTTGGCGCTGGATTGGAGCCGGATGAAATTCACCTTGAGCGACGAGATGCAGCAGGTGGTCAAGAAAGTTTTCGTCAAGCTTTATCGGGAAGGAAAAATTTATCAGGGAACCTATATGGTGAATCGCTGTCCCAGCTGCAAAACGGTTCTTTCCGACCTGGAAGTGGAACACAAGGAGGTCCATGGCCGCCTGACCTATATCCGCTACCCGTTGCGCCAGGAACCGGGGCGCTGGGTGGTGGTGGCCACCACCCGGCCGGAAACCATGCTCGGCGATGTGGCGGTGGCCGTCCACCCCAAAGATGCCCGTTACAAGAAATTGATCGGCCAGGAAATCCTCCTGCCGCTGACCGGCCGGGCCATTCCCCTGGTCGGCGATGATGACGTGGACAGGGACTTCGGCACCGGGGCGGTAAAGGTCACTCCGGCTCACGACCCGGCCGATTTCAAGATCGCCCTGAAACACCACCTGGAAAAGATCGTGGTCATCGACGAACTGGCGCGCATGACCGGTCCCATTCCGGAAAAATACATTGGCTTGGACCGCTTCGCCTGCAGGAATCAAGTGCTGAACGATCTGCGCGCATTGGCAATGATTGAAAAAGAGGAAGATTATACCCACAATGTCGGCCATTGCCAGCGCTGTGAGACCGTGGTCGAACCGAATATTTCCCGGCAATGGTTCTTGAAAACCGCGGAATTGGCCCCGCCGGCCATACGGGCGGTCGTGGAAAACCAGATCGTTTTCATCCCCGACAAGTGGAAGAAGGTATATTACAACTGGATGGAAAATATCCAGGATTGGTGCATTTCCCGGCAATTGTGGTGGGGGCATCGCATCCCGGCCTACTATTGCCGGGATTGCCAGGAAGTGGTGGTGGCCGAAGAAGATCCCGGCCGCTGCCCCCATTGCGCCGGCGCGCGGCTGGTCCAGGATGAAGATGTACTGGATACCTGGTTCTCATCGGCCCTGTGGCCGTTCACCACTCTGGGCTGGCAGGACGACAGCCCTGATTTTAAAACCTTCTATCCAACTTCCATTATGGCTACGGCCTTCGACATCATTTTTTTCTGGGTGGCGCGCATGATCATGATGGGAATCCATTTCGGCGGCGCGGTTCCTTTCCGCGAAGTGCTGATCAATGGTTTGATCCGCGATGAAAAAGGCCAGAAGATGAGCAAGACCAAGAACAACGCCGTGGATCCGCTGGACATCATCCGAGAATACGGCGCCGATGCCCTGCGTTTCACCCTGGCCATCCAGGCGGTACCGGGCATGGACATCTCCCTTTCCATCAGCCGCATAAAAGGTTACAAGGCCTTTGCCAACAAGATCTGGAACGCTTCCCGCTATGTTATCATGAACCTGAAAGGAGACGAGGAACTGGCGATCGATGCCAGCCGCATCAGCGATACCGACAAATGGGTTCTGCACTTGCTGAACACCACGGTGGAAAAGGTGAACCGTTGTTTTGACGATTACCGCATGTACGAAGCCGCGGACCTGATATACCATTTCCTCTGGGATGAATACTGCGACTGGTACCTGGAGTTTTCGAAAAGTGATTTGGCCAGCCCTCAGACCCGTTCGGTTCTTAAGCTGACCCTTTTCAAGATCCTGCAGCTGCTGCACCCCTTCATGCCGTTCATCAGCGAGGAGATCTACCAAAAGATCAGAACCGACAAGGAATTCCTGCTGCAGACGGAATTTCCGGCCTTTAGCAAAGACTTTGTTTTTTCCCAAGCCCATGCCGCGATCGAGACATTGAAAAAAGTGGTGGCCGAAACCAGAAAAACCAGGACGGAAAACCGCATCGAACCCAATAAAAAAATCCCGATCTTTCTTAAATGCGAGGCGGCTGCGGAAAAAAAACACCTGGAAAAGCACTTGAAATATTTCGATTTTCTCAGCCGCAGCCTGCAGACGGAGATCGTCTCCGATCTGTCGGTGCTGCCGAAAGGTTTCCGGGGCGTGAGCCAGCATTGGGAGATTCTGCTCCCCTTTGTCAGCGACCAGGATCGCCAGCAGGAATTGCAGAGACTGAGCGCTGAACATGACAAATTGAGCAAGCTGATCGGTCAGATGGAAGGCAAATTGAGCGGCGGCGGATTTGCTGAAAAGGCCCCGGTCGAGATCATCCAGAATTTTAAAAAGAACCTGCAGGAATACATTGAAAAAAAGGCAAAAATAAGCAAGACCATTGATGATC
Organism: Chrysiogenales bacterium; assembly: GCA_004525465.1. Classification (GTDB taxonomy): domain Bacteria; phylum Acidobacteriota; class Aminicenantia; order UBA2199; family UBA2199; genus UBA2199. The sequence continues at coordinate 8,448 of SPCN01000049.1, forward strand.
TTTCCTGACGATTTCAATAAAATCCATCTTGCCGCTTGCGAATCGACCAGCGATTATGTTAGACAGCACCTGTCCCGGCTGGAAGCCGATTTCCCGCTCATGGTCAGCGCCGGCACCCAGCTTTCCGGACACGGCCGCGATGGCCGCGGCTGGTTCTCTGCGCCGGATCTCGGCATTTACGCCACTTTCGCCTTTCACCTTGCTGCCGGCTCCGGACTGCCCCTTCTGGCCATCACTTCGGGAGTGGCCGTAGCCGGGATGCTTGCTAGTTGGACCAAGCGGGAGTTCGCCTTGAAATGGCCCAATGACGTTCTGGCCGCCGGAAAAAAAATTGCCGGCATCATCTGTGAAAACATAGTCAGGGCGGAAAAAATCACCTGCCTGGTCGGCATCGGCATCAATGTCAACCAACAAGCCGGGGATTTCCCGCCTGATTTGCAGGAGCGGGCCGGTTCGCTGAAAACATTGACCGGCGTGACCTGGCCACTTGCCGAGGGCCGGCTGAGGTTGGCCGCGGCCTTGGCCGCCAGGCTGAAAAATTTAGAAAACGGCAAGTCAGCCGGGATTCTCCGCCAGGCCAGGCGTTTGAGCCGATCCTATTTGCGGCGGCAGATATCTTTTAATTACCAGGGACAAATTTTGCGGGGGGAATTTTGCGGTCTGGCCGCGGACGGCGCTTTGCTGCTGAAAGTGGCCGGTCAAGAGACAAAATTTTTTTACAGCGGCGAATGGCTTGAGCGACAAGAACTGCCGGCTGCGGATTAGAAGATCAGACTTTAAAGATGATATTCAAATGGCAGAGGGTGACCTCGTCCTCTGCGTGCAGTTCATGCTTGACCCCGGTCTGCAGTTTGTTGCCGTTCAGGAAAGTGCCGTTGATGGCGCCGGGTTCCTCGGAAAGATAGAATTTTCCGTCCTTGAACTGGATCTTGGAATGTTTGCGTGAAATGTATTTCTCTTCGTCCTCGTCCGTCAGGTCGATGTCGGGAACGAATCCGGTGGTGTAATCCCGCCGGCCCAAAAAGGTTTGGGTCTTGGTCAGCTGCACCAGGCGGTTCGAACGCTGAATGATCAAATAGGCTTTGATGTCGGTAGTGATCTTTTCAGAAGTCTGGTCTTCCTTCTTCACTTCCTTGGCATCCGCTTTCTCTTTTGCAACCGGGGCGGGAATCGGCAGGTCCATCAGGACTGTCTGAATTTTTATATGTTTTTCGCTCAGTTTCTTCAATACTTTCAAGGCAATGTCAGGTGTTTGCTTGAGCATTTCAGTTAAAGAAATGTAAGGGATCTTGATCATGTCCGCGTCTTCGATGACTTCCACTGTATAGATCGCCTTCTGCTCGTTGTTCAATGATTCCTCGCCGAAAAAATCCCCCTTGGTCAGCGTAAGCAGGATCTGACCGCTGTTGTCATTCCTCAGTTGGACCTTGCCTTTGTTGAGAATATAAAAATCGGCCTGGATATCACCAATTTTATAGATGATGTCGCCGGCCTTGAAGTGGGTGATGAATTTTTTCAATGCTTCCATGTTTTTGGTTTGTGTTAAGAAATATTTTATTAAAGATATTGTACTTTGTCAATTTTTCCTGCTTTTATAATTTTCTTTTTTTAAAAACAACCGTCAGGCGGCACTTGCCAAGTCATGGTTTTTGTCTTAAAATCACGATGCCAACCTCAGCCGGCCGGCTTTTTGCGGAAAAAGACATGAAAAATGAATTCGCTTTCCTGTTTCCTAGCCCCAAGAAGGTCCTGGTCCGCAATGATTTTTTCGATATCCGGGATTTGTGTTTTCCCCTGGAAATATATAAGAAATACGACTTTCTGTTCGATTTTTTTAAGGTCAGGAACAAAAACCGCGGCCTGGAAATCATCTTTCAAGAGCACCAGGGCCTGGGCGATGAGGAATACATGCTGGAAAGCGGCCAGAAGCAAATCCTGGCCTTAGCCAATTCAATCCGCGGACAATTTTACTCCCTGGCCACTCTGCTGCAGATCCTTGCCTTTTATGGCGACTCCGGACGCATGCCGGTTTTTTCGATTCGCGATGCGCCGGAAATAGCCATACGGGGATTTGCTCTTGCTGCGGCAGGCGAAGCCATTCCCGTCGCGGCCGAGCTGCAGCGCTTGCTGCTAAAACTGGCCCTGCTGCGATTCAACCATTTCGCCATGCCGGCAGCCTACGTGGCCGGACTCGAAAAATCCCCTGCGGTTCATTCTCAAAAAGGAACCTTAAGTAGGGTGGAAATGGGTCTCGTTGCCGCCCGGGCCCGGAAAATGGGCGTGGAATTTTTCCTGTTGCCAGAAGGCGCTGCGCCAGCTCCCGGAAAGGGTAGCGACCGGGCCGGAGCTGAATTTTCTCAGGCCAACCTGGAATTTATCAGTTCAGAAGCAAGTAAAAAAAAAATGCAGCCCGACGCCTGGTTCGAAGATTTTTTACAGCGCTGCCAACTTGGCAAAGCCCATGGGGGGAAAACTCTGGTTTGGGCTGACCGCTTTGCCGATCATCCCGAATGGATTCGAAAAATTCCCCGGGATGTCCTGGTTTTCCAAAGGAGTCCGAATGCAGGGAGCTACGAAAATTTTAAAAGCAAGGCAATGCCCTTCAAAAAACACCATATCCCGCAGGTACTCAGCCAAACCATCTGGAGCCGGGACCGGTTCATTCCAGCCATACGCAGCAGCATGGCCGGCATCAGCGCCGCTTTCCGTGCCGCCAAAGCGGATAAATTAGCCGGGGTCGTGCTGATCGGTTGTGAGAGCGGGGGGAACGGCTGCCTTCCTGAAGGGAGCGCCTTGCTCCAGTTTGAATCCGGCTGCCTGTTATGGAGTGGGCGGCCGCCCGTTCCCGGGGCCTTCAGCCGTTGGGCCTTGGGCCGGGATGAAGCCGATTTGTTCCGCGTCTACTCTTTCCTGGCCCAACTGGATCACCAGCTGCCTCATACCCACGGGCAATACTTATTCGAAGACCCGGTTTTCGCCGCTTTTTCCAGGCCGGGCGATCCCAGGGAAATCGAGGCCCACTACCGCAAAGCCGCTTTATATCTGAAAAAAAGAAAGATCGCCCGCAACGAACTGACCGACTTTTTGAACTTCACCCGGCAGCTGTGCGAATTCATCGC
>SPCN01000351.1 GCA_004525465.1 Chrysiogenales bacterium
CCAGGAGCGATTCCCGGTAACCGTCCAGGATGCGGGTCACCACCTTTTTCTGGGTCTCCTTGATCAGGTTCAAATGCAGCAGGAAATCCTTTGCCCAGCGAAAAATATCATAGCGCCGCAATCGGCCCTGCATGGCCTTCAGGCGCTTCAACTGTTCGTCCTGGGGAATTTCCAGCGCTTCCTTGATGGCCGCGGCGATCTCTTCGATGTAGAACGGGTTGATCACGATGGCCTCGCCCAGCTCCTCGGCGGCGCCGGCTTTTTCACTCAGGATCAGGACACCGGCATCCGCGGACTTGCTGGCCACATATTCCTTGGCCACCAGGTTCATGCCGTCGCGCAGCGGCGTGACCAGGGCCACTTGGCACTGCGAGTAGAGCGCCACCAGGGAGGGAAAGTCCAGGGACCTGAACTGGTACAGAATCGGCGTCCAGGTCAGGGTGGCATACTTGCCGTTGATCTTGCCGACCGTTTCATCGATCTGCTTCTTGGTGCGCAGATAGTGGGTGACCCCGGCCCGCGAAGGGACCACGACCATGACCAGCTGCGTTTTCTCCCTCCAGCCGGGGTTCTGTTCCAGGAAAAGCTCGAAACCCTGCAGGCGGTTGAGGATGCCCTTGGAATAATCCAGGCGATCGATCGAGAGGATGGTCTTTGTTTTTTTAAATTCCTTTTTGAGCCGGCCCCGCTCTTTTTTTACCAATGCGCTCTTGGCGGACTCGTGGAAAGACTGGAAATCGATGCCCATGGGGAAGGTTTCGACCTGCACCAGGCGATCTTCCAGCATGATCCTGCCCATGTCATGCTCCAGCCCCAGAATGCGCAGCGCGCACCTCAGGAAATACTGCGTGTAATCATTGGTGTGAAAGCCGATCAGGTCCGAGCCCAGCATGCCGCGCAGGATCTCCTGGCGCCATGCTCCCGGCAGCAACCTGAAGATCTCGAAAGTGGGAAAAGGGATGTGCAGGAAGAAGCCGATCTTGGCCTTGGGGAATTTTTCGCGGATCAGCTGCGGCAGCAGCATCAGGTGATAGTCATGGATCCAGATGGTGTCGTCCTCGCGGATGATCTCCAGCAGGGCTTCGCTGAAGATGCGGTTCACCTTTTTAAAATGGTGCCAGAAATCCTTTTCATATTCGACATAAGAGGTGAAATAATGGAAAAGCGGCCAGATGGTGCGGTTGCAGAAACCGTGATAAAAGTTTTCCATCTCCGTTTCCGAGAGGAAGACGGGCCAGTATTTCAATTTCAGCAGCCTTTTTTTCAGGACATCGGTTTCCTTTTTTTCGTTGACCGAGATGCCGGGCCAGCCGACCCAGAGATAATCCAGCTTGAAACCCGGGAGCTTTTCCTGGTGTTTCAAAAAAGATTTCAAACCCGTGGCCAGACCGCCGGCGCTCTGCTGAAAATTGTAATTCCCGCTTTCCTTGAAAATGGTCACGGGCATGCGGTTGGAAACGATCAGCAGTCTTGCCATCTTCACCTCGTATTTAGATTTTGCCCCTTGTCCCGTTCACCGGAAAGCGGCGTAAAAAGCCGGCCGGGCCGATTCGTTGAATTTCCTATCCCCGGTGATACGAACGGTTCAATTGGAGCCTGAACAGATCATACCCCAGGGGCGCTCGTTTAGTCAACCATGCCCCGGTGCAATTGGCGGAGTTTAGTAGTCAGTAGTAAAAGACTATAGGCGATGGGCGATAGGGAAGAAAACAGAAGTCAGAGAACAGAGGAAAGAATTAAGAAAAGAAATATGATTATCATTTTCTGTCATCTGCTGCCTTTTCTTCCTAATCACGAATTACGAATTACGAATCACGTCTTTGAGCTTGGCAGCGATGGACGCGGCACCAGCCGGGGAAGCGGCAGCTAAAAAATATGACCGATCCCGAAATAAAACGATGAGTGCTTCTCGCCCGGGCGTCGATCGAGTTTCATCCCCCAATCCAGACGAATCAGCAACGGTTGAAAATGAAAGCGAACCCCGATCCCCGCTGATTTTCTCAACTTGAAAATATTAAAATCAGCGGCCCTGGCAAAGACATTCCCCCAGTCCGTAAAACCTGCCAGACTGATCAGCGGCAAGATTTGCCAGCGCAGTTCCTGCCTGAAAATGAAAAGCGCAGCCCCGCCGCTTGCCTGGCCATTGATCGCGTCCACCGGCCCCAACTCATCGGAAGAGAAACCCCGGATGGTGTTCCGGCCGGAAGCATAAAATTTCTCAACAGGAGAGAGTTCCCGCCCCAGTTCGTTTACCAGGCCGACGCCCAGAGAGGTTGCCCAGGTCAAATGGGGCATCAGGCGCTTGTAAAAATCGAACTGTCCCGAATAGCGGGTGAAGGGATAGTCCGAACCCAATATTTTGGCCGCATGCTGAATACTGCTGGAAATAAAAAAACCCTTGCTTGGATTAAAAATATTATCCCGGTTGTCGTCATAGTAACCGAAAGTCACGTGGGCGACTTCAGCTCTCTGGGCAGCCGTTCCGGGATCCTGATTGTTGAAGGTTATGCTTTTCTCCCATGTATAATTCCAGGAAAAAATCGAACTTTTCCACAGATTGACCTGCTGTTGCACGGTGAGACCCTGACGATCATTGCGGAATGAGGATTCCTCCTTTTTATTTGCAAATAAAGAGACAATGGTGTTTACCTTGTTAAACAACAAATAAGGAAAGCGATAATAGCCTCTTACATCCGTTTCTTTGCTGCCCCATTGGAAACCGGCCCCGATTGAATGGGCCGCCCCAAACAGATTCCTGTGTTCCCCCTCAAGACGGGCGCTAAATTGAGAATCCGTATCGTATTGGCCGCCAACCTTCAACCGATAAACAGGACTC
>SPCN01000170.1 GCA_004525465.1 Chrysiogenales bacterium
AAATAATCGAACCATCAAGATCGTGCTTTTGTCTTCTTACGATTACTACCACTGCCACTAATACTGGGAATCATTTACAACTGTCAATTGCAATTAAAAAAGTATTCCCTTAAAATCTCTCCTGGATAAAGGGGAATTGCCGGTTTCGTCAATAAAGCAACCCAAAAGGAGGAACGATGAACCATTGCAAGAAAGTGATCATTGTTTTGCTGATAGCGGCCATATGCACGCCGTTGTTTTATGCCGAGGAGTCAGCTCTCAAGTATCCTGTTGCCAAAAAAATTGAACAGGTCGATGATTATTTCGGCGTCAAGGTCGCCGACCCCTACCGCTGGCTGGAAGATGTCAATTCCCAAGACACCGCCCAATGGGTGGCAGCGCAGAGGAAACTCACCGACAGTTACCTGGAAGCGATACCGTTCCGGAATGAATTTCGGGCGCGCTTGACCGAGATAGCCAATTATGAAAAGTATTCGCGTGCCGCCAAAGAGGGGGATTATTATACTTTCTGGAAAAATACCGGTCTCCAGGACCAATCCGTGGTCTATATCCAGAAAGGACTGCAGGGCGAGGCCAGGATCCTGCTGGACCCCAACATCCTTGCCAAGGACGGCTCCATCACCCTTACCGATACCACTTTTTCCAGGGACCAGAAGTATTTCTCCTATGCCATATCCCCGGGCGGTTCCGACTGGCGCGAATATTTCGTTATGGAAACGGCAAGCGGAAAAAAACTGGCCGACCATATCCAGTGGGCAAAGTTTTCCTCAATGTCCTGGTACAAGGACGGATTTTTTTACAGCCGTTACGATGAGCCCAAAGAGGCTGACAAACTGAAAGCCAAGGTCGAATTTCAGAAGATCTTCTATCATAAGGTGGGCACGTTCCAATCAGAGGACGAATTGATATATGGTGATCAGACAAATCCGCAACTGGGTTTCGGCGCCGAGGTCACGGACAATGAAAAATACCTGGTTATCACCGGTTGGGTTGGTTCGGCCAACCACAATTTTCTTTATTACAAGAACCTGGAAAGCGCTGCAGCCGTGATCCCCCTGATCGACAAACCCCTGGGCCAATTCGTGTTCGTGGCCGAAGCCGACGGCCGCTTCCTGGTGATGACCGACTATGAAGCGCCAAATTTCAAACTGGTCCTCCTCGATCCGCTGCAACCCCAAAAGGAGAACTGGAAAACGGTCATCCCCGAAGCCAGGGACAAAATGGACGGCGTTTCCTACGTAGGCGGCAGGCTGATCGTCACCTATTTGCAAGACGCCAACACGGTCGTCTGCGTGCATGACCAGGCCGGGCAGAAACTATACGATATCGCCCTGCCGGGCATCGGTAGCGCCAGCGGTTTCTACGGCAGAAAAGAGGACAACGAAGTTTTCTATACCTTCTCTTCCTTTACCGCCCCGCCCACCATCTTCCGCTACCTGGTCAAAGAAAACCGCTCCGAGCTGTTTCGCAAAGCCGCTGTCAAATTCGACCCGGACAAATTTGTGACCACGCAGGTATTTTATGAAAGCAAGGACAAGACCAGGATACCGATGTTTATCGTACACAAAAAAGGTCTGAAATTGAACGGTCAAAATCCCGCTCTGCTGTACGGCTACGGTGGTTTCAATGCGGCCATGCAGCCCTACTTCAGAGCGAGCTTCATCCCCCTGCTGGAAAGCGGCGGTATTTATGCCATGGCCTGCCTGCGGGGCGGCAGCGAGTACGGAGAGGAATGGCACCGCGCCGCCATGTTCGAAAAGAAACAGAACGTTTTTGACGACTATATCGCCGCCGCCGAATACCTGATCGCCAGGGGCTATACTTCTGCGCAAAAACTGGCGGTCTACGGCGCTTCCAACGGCGGATTATTGGTGGCGGCTGTCATCAACCAGCGCCCGGAACTGTTCCAGGTCGCTTTTCCCGCCGTGGGTGTGCTGGACATGCTGCGCTATCACAAGTTCACCATCGGCTGGGCCTGGGCCGGGGAATACGGCTCCAGTGAAAAACCCGAACAGTTCAAATACCTGTACGCCTATTCGCCGCTGCACAACATCAGGGAGGGGCTCGCCTACCCGGCCACCATGGTGGAAACCGCGGACCATGACGACCGGGTTTTCCCGGCCCATTCTTTCAAGTACATTGCGGCCATGCAGGAAAAATACAAGGGAAAAAATCCCATGCTGCTGCGGGTCGAGACCAAGGTCGGGCATGGAACCGGTTCAAACACCTCAAAAACGATCGATCGCTACACCGACATGTTTTCCTTCATGTTCTACAATATGGGCATTTCACCGCTGTTCAAGTAAACACTATATATCAGCATACGCAGATCGGCTGGATTACGGCGTACGGTTGACGGTGTAGGGCCGGAGAAGAAAGAGGTAGAGGGGTAAGAGCATATTGCAGGGACGGCGTCTCAAAACCCGACGTCAAAGAAATAAATTAAAGCCAAAAAAGCGATTGACATTGAAAAAATTCCTTTTTAGAATGCTTTCATGGGCTAGGGTTTTTTCCTGTTATTTGTTCCAATCAACCCAAGTAGATTGGCTGTCGGCTTAACCGGCGGCCCAAAAAGGAGATAGATGATGAAACGTTTCACAACCGTCCTTTTCCTCGTTCTGGTTCTATTGGGAGGAGTGTTGTCCGCCGCGGACACCCCGAAAAATTATCTGATCGTCGCCAAGGGCCACGGCCCGGGCAGTGCCGACCTGGATGACCTGATGGTTTACGCCGGCGCCACGCTCACGGCCAAGATCCCCGAGATCGGCGTGGTCCTGGCGACATCGGCCAACCCGGACTTCCTGGCCATCGTCAGCACCGACCCCCGGGTGCAGGAAGCCGCCGAAGACATCGAAGTGCAGTGGATCCCGAGGGAAAAAGTTTTCGAAGTCGCCGAGTCCGATCTCCAAGCCATGGGGATCAATTCCGAACCCTTTTGGGGCTACCAGTGGAACATGCGCCAGATCCACGCCGACCAGACGGCCGCCAACGGCGACCAGGGTAATGGCGTGAAACGGGCGCGGGTGGCAGTCCTCGACAGTGGTATCACCAGCACGCACGTCGATATCGCCACCAATCTCAACCTGGCGCTCAGCAAGTCATTCGTGCCTACCGAACCCGGCATAGACCCGGTCGTTTCCGGCTTCAACCACGGCACCCACGTTGCCGGCATCATCGCAGCGCCGATCAATAACATTGGCGTCCAGGGCGTCGCTCCTGAGGCCGAGATCGTCGCCGTCAAGGTGCTGCGCAGCACCAACGGCAGCGGGGCGTTCTCGTGGATCATCGCCGGCATCATGTACGCTTCGGGCCCCGACGTGCAGGCCGACGTGATCAACATGAGCCTGGGAGCCACCTTCTACCGCATCAACGCCGGCGGCGGCGGATTGGGCCCACTGATCGCCGCCCTCAACCGCGCCATCAACCATGCCACGGCCGCGGGCACCCTGTGCATCAGCGCCGCGGGCAACGATGGCGTGAACCTCAACAGCAACATCTGGTCCATACCCGCCCAGTCCGGCAACGGCATGGCCGTCGCGGCTACTGGCCCGATAGCCTGGCAGGATTTCGATCGCGCTGCGTCTTATACCAATTACGGCCAATCAGTGGTCAATGTGGCGGCGCCCGGAGGCGACGACACGCTCTATCCATCAACGACGCCATTCCCATGGTACTACGACATGATCATCAGCCCGAGCTTCAGGGTAGGAAGCGATCACTATTACTCTTTTGCCGACGGCACTTCGATGGCGGCTCCCCATGTTGCCGGCGTGGCGGCCCTGATCGTAGGCAAGTATGGCAAGATGTCCCCGGCGGAGTTGAAGCGCAGGATCCAGCAAAGCGCCGACGACATACTCAAGCCCGGGGCCGACCCCTATTCAGGCAAGGGCCGCGTTAACGCCTTGGAAGCGGTGCGCTGAAGCGGAAAAACAGAAACGATTCATAACGGAGTCGGCCGCGGCCGGCTCCGTTTTTTTTGCTGCTTGGAGCCCTGCCCATTTTTTATTGAGATATCCCGCAGTTTGTTCTATTTAATAGAAAAAGGATTTCCCCGGAGAAATCCGCAACCAAGGAGGGTATCATGAAGAAAATTTATCGCAGCCGGCTAGCGCTGGCATTATTGCTTATTCTGTTGGCCCTGCCGGGCCTGGCAATCGACAAAACCATTGCCAAGAAACCGATGATTTTTTTTGCGCCGGATCTCACTGCTACCATCAAGTGCCCGGGCCACGCCCTGGCCGGGCAGGACCTGCGGAAAAAAATCGCCGTCATGGTGGAGAACAAGGGCAATGCCGCCAGCAGCGGCTTCTCCGTGGACCTGGTCCTTTCCAGCGACGCGAGTGTCCCGATGACCCTAGCCGGCTATGCCGCCAATTATCACGACAATGTCCTGCTCAAGGGCGGCAGGGAATTTGTCAGCTCGCTGGCCGCCGGCGCCAAGCTGGACCTGGTTTTGAACGGCAGCAACCGCATCCCGGCCGACACGCCGGCCGGCGATTACTACCTGGCCGCGGTGGTCGATTCCGGCAAGGCTGTCAAGGAAAAAAATGAGAATAACAACATCGCCCTCTGCCGCATCCACATCTCCCGTCCCGACGCCCCCGGCCTCACCGTCAGCGGCTTCGCCCATACCGGTGCCCCGGCCGGCTCTCCCCCCGAATGCCGGCTGCTGGTGACCATCAACAACCTGGGAGCGGCCCCCATTCCACTCGGCAGCGGCGCCCGGCTGGATGTCTATGTCAACGATGTGCTGGTGGACAGCGTGGATATCGACAGCTCCAAGGTGGAGCAAACGGCCTATCACGACATGCACAACGCCTTCGATGCCGCCAATCCGGGCAAAAGCCGTTCCGTGGTCGGCACCGATTACATCTTCCCGGCCAGCGCCTCCGGCATGACCTATCGCTGCCGGGCCGTGGTGGATGCCGGCGATGCCATCAGCGAAGCCAACGAGGCCAACAACAGCTTCAGCCGCGACGAGTCCATCCCGCCCCATTGAAATCGGTGGACGAATCCCTTAGCGATTCGCAGAAAGCTTCGAAATCCCGGTCTTGCGGCCGGTCCCGTTTACAGGCTGACCTGAGCGGAAATGCCGAGCACCACCCCGGACGCGTTCAAGGCTTCCAGGCGGTAGGTATAGGCCACGCCTTTTTCTAGATATTGATCCAGATAGGTATAATTCCCGCCCAGCACCTCGGCAGCCGCGATCTCCTTCAGCAGCTGGAAATCACCGCTGCCAATGCGCCGGTACAGGACGTATTTGGCGATCGGCACTCCGGCCAGGCC
>SPCN01000267.1 GCA_004525465.1 Chrysiogenales bacterium
AAGGCCAGGGCAGCGAAGGAATTCAAGCTGCGTCCGGAGCAGCGCGTCCTCTTCGCCCAGACGGTGGGCTTCCCCGCCTCTGTTCGCTGAAATCGGCGCACCCGGCAGCGCAAACCTGTCCTTGTCATTCAACCAATTAGTAACAGTGCGTGTTGATATGCACAAATCATGATCTCCCGCTTTTTTCATGACGAACCATCGATCCAAGCCAGTTCATCCTGACGCCGGCGAACTCCGGAAGCTGGGCGATCTCCTGATACTTTAATCCCCTGCGGTCCTGTCTATAATGCCAAATGCATATTTACAAGCCCCCCCCATAGCCCGCGTCGAGACCTGACCCCGATGACTTCCGAGGCGCTTGACAATCAGTTTCCGAAGGATACAATCGGGGCATGAGGCAAATTGATTTTCCTATAGGGTAAGGCCGGCCATAATGTTACCGAAGCGCAAAGAGGAATTTATAAAAACAGCCAGGGATTATCCAAAATATCCGCCGAAAGGCGAGCAATACAAATGCGAAGGATGCGGTCTTGTGACGAAGGGATGGTTCAAACAATTTTTATTATTGATCACCGGCAGGATGAAAACCTATAAAACCACACCACGTTGGCATTATTTGCATAGTGGGGAATGGAAATATCATCCACAATATTCCAAAGAACCGTATTACTGGAGAGAATATGACCGATTTACGGGGGCAATATTTCCCGTTGAATCTCGATTTTTATGGCTATGCCATGATTGTTTCGAGACGGCCAAGAAAAAGGAAGAGCAACTTGAAAGGGAATTGAAGAGAGCAGCTATGGAGGAGGAAAGGAGGTGGGATAAAGAATTTGTAAAAAGTTATTGGGAGAACCCAAGGATTGGTCGTTTAAAAGGTCCCCAGTTGGAAGTCATGAAGTGGTTCAAAAAGCACGAAGGCAGGAAAGTCGGAATTAGCTATGATAATTCAGAAGGAGCAAAATATTGCGAAAATGTCGAATGGATCATCGAATGCCCCGAATATTGGGGGGATGAATTCCGTTTTCCTGCAAACTTAAGTTTGCCTAATGGCGACATTACGAACATTCGAATTGAAGAGAGCCAAATTCATATACATCTCAAGTATGGCACTCGTATCAACCACCCTGCCTACTTCGAAATAGATTGGACTATTAAGCTGATTTAATACTTTGGGGACTGTACTAGCATTTTTGCATAAATAATGGTCTTTTCAATTTTTCATTGCCATAAAGAGACTGGAGGGCATTCATTCTTCAGGCGGTGAACTAGGGCAATCTGGCGATTTCGCGGTATTTTGACCCCTGCAATCCTTTTTATATTGCCAAATGCATATTTGCAAGCACCGTCGCCATTCTTCCAGTCGAATCAGTTGCCGACGCAGACCTCCCAACCGGGATGATCACGCTGAGCCAATGCCTGCAGCTGCACCTTGACCTCGTTAGTGCAATAATCCAGGGGGCAATCGGTCCTTGTCGTCGGACGATAACGCACGCCAAAGTGCAAAAGGGCAATGTCGTTGCCCGCTGCCAAGAATAAGCGGCCGAGCAGATCGCCGGCAACGACCATGGTCCCATCGGCAACCAGTGCGTCGAACTGTGCCCGCCCCACTTCCTGGCTCACCTGGTTACCCGGTTCAAACAAACAGTCGACTGCAAAATCACCTAGCAAAATCTCGCAGTTGACCTGCCAGCGCAGCGAGGTGGGATGGTAATACAGCTTCTTGAGGAATTTCCCCGAGCACACCGCCCGAATGGCGATCTCCCGGGTAGCCGAGAGATCGATGCCGCCGTGCTCCGGTTCGAAGCGCCGGTAGAACGAGACGTCATTTTCGCTGACGTAGGGGGTACAGGAGATCTCAGGAATGGAGGGCTCATCTTTATGCTCGCAGCACAGCGGCGCCAGGAGCAACAGCAGGAAAGGAACAAGCACAAACCAACTCGCTTTCTTCACCACGCCCTCCTTCCCCGCAACCATGGGGCAAGCCAAGGTCCAGTTTAGCAGATCAAATAAATTATTAAAGCCCTGCCATGAATGCCTTAAGGCAAGCGGATTCATCCTCATTTTATTTCCCCGAACTTTTTTCTGCAAGGGGCATTCAATATCACATGACCGCACACCATCCCTAAAGCCCCTTAATGATGATTTCAGGAACCTGGAGACCCGACCCCGAAGCGCTTCCCCAAAGTCAAGCACTTCCCCAATCCCTCCTTAACTTTCGCCATTCTTTCCGAGGCAAAATAAATTGAGATTATAAGCTTGCTTCTTGTATATTACTTGTAGATTTATTGTTTTTAAGAGAGTATTTAATAAATGTGCCATGTAAGGAGGACATTATGTTAAAAATAATTTTGTGGCCCATATTATCCATTGGTTTTTTGTTCCCGGTTATTCATGCTCAACAAATTGCATCGGTGTATGCCCTGCCTGACATCGTGGTGGAAAACATTAGCGTGTCATCGCAGTCCTGGAATGAACCTGGAAAGATCATGATCAGAATCGATTACACTTTGTTCAATGATTCGGCAAGAAGTACCAGCTGCTGCCCGACAGCGGCCGGGCAAGCGGGCTGGAAGCAGCAACCAGTAGCCAATTTATTGTTCCACATCAGGGTGGAATCAAGGTCTTACCCCAAGGGTCGATTTGTAAAATTGACAAATGGCGGCACCGTGGGAACCAGTTTGAAACCGAAAGAGAGAGCCGTTTTTCATGCCACTGAAGTGATTTCTGCAGACGCTGCGAGGCAATACAGGGTGCTGGCAGATTATGGAAACTGGATCTCTGAGAAGAATGAAAACAACAATTCCAAGACCATCATCTGGCCGATCCAGTAAAAGTGCTCAACTAGTTGGGGACGGTGCTTGTAATTTTATCTGAATCATGATCCCTTGTTTTTTCAAGCCGGCACATCGCTCCCAGTGAGTTCATCATGACGCCGGCGAACCCGGGCAGCCGGGGGATCTCCTGATACTTCAATCCCCCGCGGTCCTATCCTTATTGCCAAAGGCATATTTGCTAGCAACGTCCCCAGAGGCCCCATTGGCCATGATCGCGGCTAGATTTTTTGCAGCCGGTCAATATCACTGAGGTCCTGTTTTCTGCCGATAGCCATTTTATTTTGGATCAAATCTGCCTTGGAGACGAAAAATGCAGGAATATCGCCGTAATTTCCGGTCACGCGGTTTTCCCAGGCCGGGGCGAAATCAAGCCCTGTCACCGAGGTCATCAGGTCTATCCTGACCGGCGGCACCCCCAGCTGGACGATATCACCGGGCTTGATGAAATCAGCCGCTGAAAGGCCGATGTCTTTGAAGCCGAATCCCGCCAGGGCGTTCAGCAAACTTTTCGCGTTTTCCTCCGAGCCTTCCACGAAGAAATCGATATCCTTGGTGTAGCGCGGCTCGGCATGGAAGGAGAAGGCGTACCCGCCGACGATCAGGTAGCGGACGCTATTTTTGTTTAATAATGCGATGAACTCTTTGAAGTCTTTTTCGATTCTCATTTTTAAAGGTGTAATAGATCTCGCGCAGGGCTTGCAGGGTATCCAGTTTTTCCTCTGCAGTCGCCTTTTTCCAATACTGGATATCCAGCTCCTCGGCCTCCCGGAAACTCACGATCCTGACCGTTTTCTCCATGCATTGATTATAGCAAACGGCCGGAAAATATGCAAAAATTGCGTTTTTTGAAATTGGGACG
>SPCN01000106.1 GCA_004525465.1 Chrysiogenales bacterium
CTCGAACTTGCCGCCGATCATGGCGGTGAGCCAGCGGTGCAGCGGTTCCATGGGCTTGAACTTTTTCCAGCAATAGTCGATCAGGGCCGGGGAGTGCAGTTCGGCGGGAATGGGCGTCTCGCAGCCGGCGTAGAGACCGGCATGGCGGAGCAGGAAGGCGCTCTCCGGGGCGGCGTCGTAGCCGGCGGGCACGCGCTTGTAATGCTCGCCGCCCAGCGTATAGCCCGGACGGGCGGTGAGTTTACTGACGATGGCGGCCAGCTCGGGACCGAATTCGGGGTCGGCGACCGTGCGGCGGAAGCGCTCGAGCAACGGCCGGGAAAAGACGTACAGCCCGGCGCCCAGCATCAGGGTTGGCGGTTCCAGGTGAAAGTAGTAGCTCGAGCTGTCCAGGCGCGGCCCGCCGCCCTCCCAGAAGAGGATCCCCAGGTTGGTCTTGTAGGGGGACTTGTCAGCGCTGAAGCGGGTGTCGCGGTAGATGCGGAAGAGTGAGCCGTTGGCGTGGGGATCGAAACGGACCCCCGGAGTCAGGCGCCTGAGCCGCTCGCCCATGGCCAGCACGAAAGCCCTGGCCGGAGCCAGGATCGCCGTTTCATACTCGGCCTTGTGGGCGTTGAACCATTCGCGCTTGTTGTTGGCGGCCAGGTCGCCTAAAAAAGACACGGTGTTTTCGGGAAAACCGGAAAACGTGTTCACGGTGGCCATGAGTTCCTCCTTGGACCAAGTATACCATAAGCGTTGAGGTTAGTGATTAGTGACTGGCAAGAACTCGGCGTACGGTGTACGGCAGACGGCGTAGGGGAATAATAGAGATTAGAAGAACTCGGTGTACGGTGTACGGCAGACGGCGTAGGGGAATAATAGAGATTAGAAGAACTCGGTGTACGGTGTACGGTTTACGGCGGACGGTTAAGAAAACACAAAGGAAAAAGGGAAAAGACAAAAATAAACAAGGCAATTCCTGATGTAGGGATTTGATTCATCAAACCCTTCTTTATCGCCCCGCCCATCTTAAATCCCAAATCCCAAGCACCAAATCCCAAACAAATTCCAAGTTCCAAATTCCAATGTCCAAAACAACAGCCCTTGCGCGTTTTTTCGTTTTTTTACTTTGTCTCACTCTCTACCGTAAACCGTACACCGTTTACCGTACGCCGATAGCATCTTGCCTTTAAGCCATTGCCCATCGCCCATAGCCTCTAGCCCCATGCCTCTGACCCATTGCCAATAACCTTTTTTAATGCCGGCAGGGGACTTTTTATTTATTTTCGATTACAATCCGGGTATGGAAAAAAAATGGTACGAAATACTGTTCGCCGACTACGCCAGGAAATACGACCAGGAAAGCTATACTTCGGGAACGTCGGGCGAGTGTGATTTTATCGAGCGGGAAACAGGCGGCGATAAAAAAACGCGTGTTTTGGACATCGGTTGCGGCACCGGGCGCCACGCCATCGAACTGGCCGGCCGCGGTTACGCGGTCACCGGGATCGACCTTTCGGCATCCCAGCTGCGGCGCGCCCGGGAAAAGGCCGCGGCCCGCAAGGTCCAGGTCGATTTTCTCCAGGCCGATGCCCGCGACCTCACTTTGGACAGGGAGTTTGACCTGGTCATCATGCTGTGCGAAGGGGCTTTCCCGCTCATGGAGACCGATGAGATGAATTTTCGTATTTTGCAGAACGCGGCCCGGGCGTTGAAAACTCCCGGCAAATTGATCTTCACTACCCTGAACGGCCTGTTCCCCCTGTTCCATTCGGTAAAGGATTTCCTTGCCGTCCAGGCCCAGCCCGGGAACGCCGCCACCGTGGAAAGCACTTTTGATCTGCTGACTTTTCGCGACCACAACCTCACTTGCCTGGAAGATGACAGCGGCCGCAAACTGGAACTGCGCTGCAACGAAAGGTATTATGTGCCGCCGGAAATCACCTGGCTGCTGAAGTCGCTGGCTTTCAAAACCGTTGATATTCATGGCGCCAAGCTGGGCTGCTTCAGCCGCAACGACAAGCTGACCGCGGATGATTTCGAAATGCTGGTCATCGCTGAAAAGTGATCCGAGCCAAAGCGCCCAGGTCCAGGTGAATATTCGAGAAGTGCCGGAATAATGCCGAGATTAGTGATTGGAAAGGACTCGGCGTACGGCAGACGGTGTAGGGGAAGATTAAAGAATAAACCGAAATCGGCGTACGGCTGACGGTAAGAAAAGAGTCCAGACGAACTCGGTGTACGGAGGACCCTGAAGAAAACACCAAGGAAAAAGGTAAAAGACAAAAATAAACAAGGCAATTCCTGATGAAGGGGTTTGATTCATCAAACCCTTCTTTATCGCCCCGCCCATCTTTAATCCCAAATCATTGCACATCTTTTCGATTTTCATTTATCTTACTCTTCACCGTAAACCGTACACCGTGTACCGTACGCCGATTGAGTCTTACCTCTGAGCCATTGTCCCTCGCCCATAGCCCCTGGCCTCTGTTGCCTTTGGCTTTGGCCTGTGTTATAAACGGAACATGGACCGCGACCCAAAAACCATGCTCGTTCTCAATCCCAATGCCGGCAAGGGCAAAGGACTGAAAGCTTTCGCCGCCATGCGCGAACTCCTGGGCCGGAAGATCAAAACCATGGAGGTCAGGGTCTCGGATTATGCCGGCCATGCCTTCCAGTTCGGGCGCGAAGCCGCCAAAAACGGTTATGAAAGGGTTTTAAGCGTGGGCGGCGACGGAACGCCCTTCGAGATCGTCAACGGCCTGTACGCTGAAGGTCGGCCGCAGCAGGCGATCGATCTGGGCATGATCCCGGCCGGGACCGGCAATTCCTTCCTGCGCGATTTTTCCGCCATCTCCTGGCGTCAGGCGGTGGAGAAGATCCTGAGCGGCCGGCGCCGTAAGGTCGACCTGGTGGAAATCACTTATCAACGCGATCACAAGGAAATCAGGCAGTATTACCTCAATATTCTGGGCGTCGGCCTGATCGCCGACATCCTCAAGCTGACCAACGAGAAACTCAAGGGTTTCGGTTCATTGGGATACAGCCTGGCCGTGCTGATGCGACTGGCCAAAGGCATGAACAACCGCATGCGCCTGACCATCGACGGCGAAAAACTGGAGATCGTCGACAGCGCCCTGGTCATCTCCAATTCCAAGTTCACCGGCGGCGGCATGAAGATCGCCCCTATGGCCGATACCCAGGACGGCCGGGTAGACCTGGTTATTTTCCAGGGGGTCAACCGCCGCGACATCCTGAATATCTTTTCCCGGGTCTTCAAGGGCACCCACGTCAGCCACCCCAAGGTCAAGACCTGCAGCGCCGTTGAGGTCACCATCGACAGCTCCCCCCAGGAACTGCTCATGGCCGACGGCGAGCTGCTGGGCCTGACGCCTCTGCGCCTGAAAGTTCTGCCCGCTGAGCTGGCCATCCTGGCATGAAGAAAGCCGCCGCAGCCGCCCTTTCCCTGCTGATCTGGTGTGGCGGTTGGGTCTGGTTTTCTCTCGGGGGGCTGTGCCTCCTGCTGATCGGTGTGTTCCGCGCCGGCGCTTTTTTCGAAACCTGGCTGAAGGGACTATGCCGCTCGCTGGTCTGGATCTGCGGCATCCGCGTCACCGTTTCCGGGAAAGAAAATTTCGATCCCGGCCGCCAGTATCTGCTGATGTTGAACCATGTCAACATTCTCGATGCCTTTGTTTTCTACCGCAGTTTTCCGGGCAAAGCCCGCGGCATCGAGGAGGAAAGTCACTTCAACTGGCCGGTTTACGGCTGGGTGATCCGGCGCATGGGCCAGATCCCGGTCAGCCGCAAAAGCGGCATCAAGGCCATGGAATCCCTGAGGCGCGCCGCCGAACTGATCCGCCAGAAAAAGGACTATTCCTTCATGGTCCTGCCCGAAGGCACGCGCAGCCGCGACGGCAAGCTGGGGCCGTTCAAGAAGGGCGGGTTCCTGCTGGCCCTGGAAACCGGGCTGGATATCCTGCCCCTGGTGCAGAAAGGCGCCTACCTCATCAACCGCCGCCAAAGTCTGCTCATCCGCCCCGGCAAGGTCGAGTTCCTTGTTGAGAAGCCGATTTCGACAAAGGGCTTTTCCCGTGAGAATATCGCCGAGCTGATGGAAAAGGTTCGCAGCGTATTCCTGAAGCACGTGGAATAGATCTCGGTTTACGGCCTACGGTCTACGGTGTACGGTAGGGGCGCCCCTTGCCGCACAAATCATCCGCCACCTTGGCGGTTATGATTTGTCCGTCCTCGCAGGGGGCGGCTGCCCTTTTTAAATTCCAAATCCCAAATAAACTCCAAGTTCCAAATTCCAATGACCCAAACAAAGGCCATGGCCACGCGTTTTCGATCCCGGCCCCGGCCAAATTCGCCTTTTCAAATCATTTATAAAATCATTTTTAGCAAGGTGATCCAAGTTCAAGCATCTAACTGTTTATAAGGAGTCATAATGGATGTAGAAGCTTTGATCAAACGCCATAATGAAGAATTGGAAGAAGAGGTCAATAAAAACCCGGGTTTAAAATATCAATTTTTTGCCCGGCCCCGGGCGCAAAAGAGGAACCGGCAGCCTTACACGGGGAAAATCAGAAAATATGCCCTTGTTTACAGCTTTTTATTCCTTTTCGCCCTTTTTGTTCATTTCTGGATCATTGGCTCAATAAAGAAATTGACTGTACCTGTTACGCCTGAAAATATTATTGAGACAGATTCTTTTCAGGCTGATTTTTCCGGCAGCATAAATCAGGCATATCTGGAGGTGATCAATTGGGAAAATTAATATTCAGATTTATCTTTATTTTGTCGATCCTTCTGAATCTTTCCATGGCGGTTCATTTTATTAAAGACAATTTCAAAACAAAAAAAGCTGAATTCGCCTTAAATCTGACAAAACAGCAAAAGGAGAAAATGGCAGAGATCCGCCTGGTCAGCCACAAAAAAAATGAACAGATCAAAATTCAGATAAAACGCTGTCAGGAAAAAATGATAACAGACCTTAAGGCTGTTGAGGTTGACAAAGATAAAGTATTTGCCCATCTTAGAGACATTAGTGATCTCCAGGAAAAGATTCAGCAGAATACCATTGAAGAAATATTGGCAGTGAAGAAATTTTTGCATCACCATCAATGCGAATGTTTGATTGATGGATTACAGGCAAAATTAGCCGTTGCCACAAAAATCTGCAGCAAAAAGTGCTGCTATCCTGAGAAAAAAAACGCCAGGGAGAAATCAGATGGATAAAGCAAAAAGAGTCATTATAGTGCCGGTTCTTTTTTTGCTGCTAATCGGCCCTGCCGCTGCAAATGGATATTTGCTCAGCCAGACGGATACGATAAGCGAAGCCTCCTCCTTGGATGACCTGCTCGCGGTTGCGGCTTTGAATAATCCGGGATTACAGGCGGCATTTTACCGCTGGCAAGCGGTTTTGCAGAGCACTGCCCAGGCGCGCGCTTTGCCGAATCCCCTGTTCACTTTTGCTTATTTTATCCAGGAGGTGGAGACCAGGGTTGGGCCGCAGCAAAGCAAAATAGGCATCATGCAAATGTTCCCATGGTTTGAAAAACTAAAATTGAAGGGCAAAGCCGCCCGGGAAGCCGCAAAGTCATCCAGACAAATATATGAACAAACCCGATTCAATCTTTTCTACAATGTAAAAAATTACTTTTATGAATATTATTATATTTTTAAAAATATAAGGATATTAGAGGAAAACATCAGTTTATTGGAAACCTTGAGTGCCGCCATTCAGGCAAAATATCGCTCGGGGATTGCCTCTTATGCAGATTTAATCAAAATCCACCTGGAAAAAGACGTTCTTGGCGATCAGTTAAGGAGCGCCCGGGAGCGACTCATCCCCATGCAGTCCAGATTGAATTCCATTCTCAACCGGGATGCAAAAGCCCGGCTGCCGATTCCACACCAGATCCCTTTTTCGCGGAAAACAATAAGCGAAGCTCAATTATTGGCTTGGCTGAGAGAGAATTCTCCTGAGTTGAAATCTCTGGAATTTTTAACCAGCAAAGCGGAAATCGACATCAAACTGGCCAGAAGAAATTATTTTCCTGATTTCGCCCTGGGCGTGGACTACATCATAACCGGAGAGGCTGCAATGGCCGGAGTTCCGGACAGCGGCAAAGACCCGATCGCGGCCATGATCCAAATCAGTCTTCCTGTCTGGTTCTCTAAGAATAAGGCCGGCGTCAGCATGGCCAGGGCCAATCTCAAGGCAGCCGAAAATCAAAAAAGGGAAAGGGAGAACAATCTGTTGGCCGAATTGGAGATGGTATTTTTCAATTATAATGATGCCGCGCAAAAAACGATTCTTTATCGCGACACCCTGCTGGTTCAGGCCAGGCAGGTAGTAAGGGTTGTTGAAGAGGCCTATAAATCAGGCAAAGCAGACATATTGAACTTTATTGATTCGCAAAGAATGTTACTCGACTTTGAATTGAAATATGAGCGATCGCTGGCTTCCCAGGCCCAGAAACTGGCGGAATTGGAGATGCTGGTTGGCCGAGATCTGCTCTAAGGAGAAAAAAATGGAAAAAATGAAACAAATTATATTAAGCTTCTGGAATTCAAATCTCAGATGGCCCATGATCGCAGCCCTGTTTGTCGCCTTTTCACTGGGCATGCTCATCAGCGGCGGCGCTGAACCGGGAAGATCCGCCCACCAGCATGCTGATTCGGAAGAACCGGCGACAAATAAGGTCCGGATCTGGACCTGCTCAATGCACCCCCAGATCAAGCAGCCCAACCCGGGAAAATGCCCGATCTGCGGAATGGACCTGATACCTGTTTCCGATAGCGGGGACTCTCAGGTTGGGAAACGGGAATTGAAACTTTCGGAAAACGCCATGAAACTTGCCGGCATCCGGACCGCGGCTGTTCAGCGCCGCTATGTGACAAGCCAGGTACGTCTGGCCGGCAAGGTCGCTTTTGATGAGACCCGCTTAAAATACATTACGGCCTGGGTGCCGGGGCGGATCGACCATTTGTACGTTGATTTTACCGGGGCTGTAGTAAAAAAAGGGGACCACCTGGTCGACTTGTACAGTCCGGAGTTAATCACTGCCCAACAGGAATTGATCGAAGCCAAGAAAACGCCCTTAAAAACCCTGGATGTGGTACGTGAAAAGTTGAGACTGCTGGGACTAACCCATAACCAGATCAGGGAAATCGAAGCAAGTGAAAAGACAAAAGACCATCTGACTATATTTTCTCCCATAGGCGGGATTGTGGTGCAAAAGAATGCCACTGAGGGAATGTATGTGCAGACCGGATCCAGGATATATACTATCGCAGACCTTTCTTTGGTATGGATCCAACTTGACGCCTACGAATCAGATCTTTCATGGATCCGTTACGGTCAGACAGTGGAGTTTGAGGCGGAGGCTTATCCGGGAGAAAGATTTGCGGGCAAAATCGCCTTCATCGATCCGGTTCTGGATCCGGCCAGC
>SPCN01000141.1 GCA_004525465.1 Chrysiogenales bacterium
AGCAGGATGGCCAGGAGCGAATTGGCCTGGCAGAGCAGGGGCAGGCCCAGCAGCGGCACGGCCAGCCATTTGCTGAATATGGCCAGCGCCGTGATGCCGGGGATCACCCGCGGCTGCTTGAACACGGCCAGCCCCAGGGCCAGCACGGCGAAGCCGACGCCGGTGACAATGGCGCTGCGCAGGGGCAGGCCGGCTTTTTTAATAAACCCGCCCAGGGCGATCTCGACCACGGCCAGGATCGCCCCCAGCACGACGATATTCAAAACATAAAATTTCCAGGACAAAGATTCGTTATTGCCTGTCATTCAGCACCTCATAAGCTCATTGAGAACCTAGGCTAATTTTAATGAACCACCGTTGAATTGTCAACGATAAGTGTTAGTGTTAGTGTTAGTGCTAGGAAGAAGATAAATGAAATATTAAAAGTTCGTACCATTGCGGTTACTAACACTAACACAATCACCCCCATTTCCAGGGACCTTAAGGGCAACACTGAGCTTGGTTTTTTTCTTGCTAACACTATCACTAACACTAACACTTGAATTCCGGTATAATCCCCTCCATGAAAAGCTATCGCAAGGAACTATGGTTCCAGACACCGGGCCGCCGGGCCTTCCTCAACATCAGCGGCGACGTGGAGCAGGCCCTGACGGAAAGCGGCATCCAGGAAGGGCTGGCGCTGGTCAACGCCATGCACATCACCGCCTCGGTTTTCATCAATGACGACGAGTCCGGGCTGCACCAGGACTACGAAAAGTGGCTGGAGAAACTGGCCCCGCACGAGCCGGTATCGGCCTACCGCCACAACCTCAGCGGCGAGGACAACGGCGACGCCCACCTCAAGCGCCAGGTCATGGGCCGCGAAGTGGTGGTGGCGGTCAGCAAAGGCCGCCTCGACTTCGGGCCCTGGGAGCAGATCTTCTACGGCGAATTCGACGGCCGCAGGAAGAAGCGGGTGCTGGTCAAGATCATTGGCGAGTAGGGCGCGAAAAACATGAAAACGTTCATGAAACATCTCAAAAAAGAAGAAAGCATTCAAGAAGTTAAACCAACATAGCCATGAGCACTGAAGCAACGATCGGTAAAAAAATGTATGGCGGAGTTTTTTTTATCATGCTTTCGGCACTGATGCTCGAAATCCTCCTGACACGGATTTTCAGCGTCACCATGTGGTACCACTTTGCCTTCATGGCCATTTCCATCGCCATGTTCGGCATGACGGTGGGGGCGGTGGCCGTTTACCTGCTGCCAAAATATTTTAGCGCCGAAAGGGCCAAGGCGCAATTGGCCCAATATGCCATGCTTTTTTCCCTTTCGTCCCTGCTCTCCTTCCTGGTGCACATCAATGTACGCTTCGTGCCCAGTATAACCATGGCAGGGTTGGCCTCGGTGGCTTTGACTTTTTGCGTGCTGGCCTTGCCATTTTTATTCTGCGGCATTTGCGTCACCATCGCCCTGACCAGATTTCCGTCCCGCGTCAGCAAGCTTTATGCAGCCGATCTTGCCGGGGCGGCAGTCGGTTCTTTTCTGCTTTCCTTCATCCTGGGCCCGCTGGACGGCCCGACTTCAGTCGTCTTCGTGGCTTTCACCGCCGGCGTGGGTTCCCTGTTTTTTGCCATGGAGGCCGGAGAAAAAAAACTGCAAAAGCAATCGTTGGCCGTTTGCCTGCTTTTGTTAAGCATCGCCGTGATGAATATCGCGATCGCCGGGCCGGAAAACAACCTGCTGGCGATCAAGTGGGTCAAAGGCGTCCGCGAGGAAAAACTGGCTTTTGAAAAATGGAACTCCTACGCCCGGGTGGCCATACGCCAGCAGCCCCGAAGCGAGCCCTTCGGCTGGGGCCTGAGCGATCGCACCCCGGTTACGCGACCACCGCTCCAGCAGCTTTACATGGACATTGACGCCACGGCCGGAACCGTGCTGACCCAATTCAACGGTGACTTGAACAGCCTGGAGTACCTGAAATACGATATCACCAATATCGCCCACTTCATCCGCTCCCAGGCCGATGTCCTGATCATCGGTACCGGCGGCGGCCGCGATATCCTTTCGGCTTTGGCTTTTTCCCAAAAAACCATCACCGGCGTGGAAATCAACAACGATATTATCAACGCGGTGAATCGGACTTTCGGAGACTTCACCGGCCACTTGGACCGTTGGCCGGGCGTCAGGATGGTCAATGACGAGGCGCGTTCCTATCTGACCCGTTCCCGGGAACGATATGACCTGATCCAGCTTTCTCTGATCGATACCTGGTCGGCGACCGCCGCCGGGGCATTCGTGCTTTCCGAGAATGCGCTGTATACCGTTGACGCCTGGAAGATATTTCTCGACCGCCTCAGCGACGACGGCATCATGACCATTTCACGCTGGTTCACGCTCAGCCCTCCGGCGGAAATGTACCGACTCACCAATCTGGCGGTCAGTGCCCTGCGCGAGCGTGGCGTGCAAAACGCCGGAGCCCACATCATTCTCGTCAATAACATGCTGAGCAAATACAATTATTCCCTGGGAATAGGGACCCTGCTCGTCAAGCGCCGGCCGTTCACTGCCGGCGAGGTCCGAACGATCACGGAGATTTGCCGGCGCCTGGGATTCGCAGTGGTGCTGGCTCCGGGGATTGCCGCTGATCCGACATTCGCCAGCCTGACCAAGCCGGACCAGTCCGCAGCTTTTGTCTCCGGGTTTCCCTTGAATATCACCCCGCCCACCGATGACAACCCTTTTTTCTTCAACATGCTGAGGCTGAAGGACGCATTCAACGTAGGCTTGTGGCTCCAATCCGACAAATTGCCTTTCAACAGCCGGGCGGTGCTGGTTTTGGGCGTACTGCTGGTCATTATTCTCATCCTGATGCTGCTGTGCATTGTCGTGCCGCTGGCAGTGACATCGCGCCGGCTTTCTTTCCGCGGCACTTTGCCGTTTTTCATTTTTTTCTCCGGCATCGGCCTCGGCTTCATGATGATCGAAATCGCGCAAATGCAGCGCCTATGCGTTTTTTTAGGCCATCCCAGTTTTGGCTTGACCGTGGTTCTTTTTTCGTTGCTGCTGGCCTGCAGCCTGGGGAGTTTCCTGACCCGAAAAATCAAACCGGAAAATGTCTCGCTGCCCGCCATCTTGATACTGGCGGCGCTCTTGTTCGTCCTGCTTGTCTTCGGAAAGATCACGCCTCCGCTCATGGCGCTTTTTCGCGGCGCCGTCACCCCCGTGCGCATCCTGGTCGCCGTCAGCCTGCTTTTCCCGCCGGGGATACTGATGGGAACTGCATTCCCCCTGGGCATGCTTTTTGCGCGCCGACACCTGGTCGGCATGACCCCCTGGTATTGGGGCATCAACGGCGCCATGTCGGTTTTCGCCTCGGTTCTGGCAGTGGCCATATCATTGAACTGGGGGATAGCCGGTTCTTTCTGGACCGGTTTGGCCTGTTATGCGGCCGCTTTCATGGCGGCAGCGGTCTTGGCCTATCAAGTGAGACTGAAAGGCTATTCTTCTACTTGAGAGCAATGTTGAAGGGTTGAAGTGTTAAAGAGTTGATGGGTTAAGGCAAACTCCGATATATTGAGGCTAACCCATTAACTTATCAACTCATAAACCTTTAACGAGTTGTTTGCATTTGCTTTAACTTCTAACCTCGTCTTTTTCTTCCCCTCATCCCATAGCCTATCGCCTATAGCCCCTCGCCTTTATCTTTTTCTTTTCTCGTCACGCATTACTTGTCACGTGTCACGGAGCACTGGCAGCTACTTAATTTCCAGCCGTTGCCCATAGCACCTGCGGCAGACCGATACGTACTTGTCGTTGCCGCCGATCTCGATCTGCGGCCCCTCGCCCACCGGCTGGCCGTCCTTGTATTTGAGGAGCATGGTCGCTTTCTTGGTGCAATACCAGCACACGGCTTTCACTTCCTCCACCTTGTCGGCGAAGAGCAGCAGCGCTTCGCTGCCGCTGAAGAAGTGGTTGCGGTAATCGTTCTTCAGGCCGTAAACGATGACCGGGATGTGCAACTGGTCCACGATGCGGGTCAGGGTGACCACCTGTTCGCGGGTCAGGAACTGTCCCTCGTCGACCAGCACGCAGTCGGGCTTGGCCTCACTGACCAAGGCCATCATGTCGATGCCGCTGCTGATGATCTGCGCATCACGCTGGAAGCCCATGCGCGAGGTGATCTTGCCGCGGCCGAAGCGGTCGTCAAGGGCCGGGGTGAACAGCAGGGCGTGCTTGTTCTGTTCCTCGTAATTGTGGGCGATCTTCAAGATCTCGGTGGATTTGCCGGCGTTCATGGTCGAATAACGAAAATAGAGTTGGGCCATGTTTCAATCTCCTGCGATCTTCAGGGCCGGAGCTGGTCGGTTGTTTTTTCCCAAAAAGCCCGCCGCACATCCCGGTAGACGTTCAGATCGACGCCGCTCTGCAGGTAGCGGATCAGGGCCTCGGCGGTAGTGGACTGCAGCGAACGGCCGGGATCCTGGTGGGAAAAATCATAGGCGCTGACCACGTAGCTGGAAATTCCGACCTTGAATTGCCGGTTTTCATCGAGCGGCATGCCGTCGGCAGCACTCAGGCGGATCTCCTTGATCTGGCGGGCGGCGTCGGTACGCACAACATAGGAGATGCCCGAGACCTGGAGATCGATATTGCCGCCTTTCTCGAATGAATTTTTAATCAGGCCGCGTATCTCTGCCGGAGTCATGACTATCTCAACTACCTGGTTGCCGAAGGGGTCGAGGGTGTAGATATCCTTGATGGTGATCTGCTGCGGCAGGCGGTTGAGGCGGATGCCGCCGCCGTTCTGGAAAGCGATGTCCAGGCCGTGCGCATGGCACATGGCATCGGTCATCAGGCTGCCCAGCGCCTCCTTGCCGGCAATCGCCAGCGGGGCGGTGACAATGACCTTGGCAAAGGCCGGGTTGCGGTTGAAGCGATCGATCATGCCCTTGATCGCGGCGTCCTCGGCCATGGGGCCGTTCAACGCGATCAACCCGCCTTTTTTTTCCACCACCCGGCCGCCGCGGACCAGCAAGTCCACCCGGCCCAGAAACTTGTTGTCGCTGCCGGCCTGGGCGACCAGCACGCCGTTGACCGTTTCCGCGGGATCGACCCGAGTGTGCGAGTGGGCGCCAATGATCAGGTCGAGTTCGGGCATTTGCCGGGCCAGGCGCAGGTCGTCCTCGTAGCCGAGGTGGGTCAGGCCGATCAGGACATGGTTCCCGGCCCGCAGTGATTTGAATTCCCGGGCTTTGGCCAAAGGTTCGCTGAAAACCAGCCCTTTGACCTTGTCGGGGTGGGTGGAGGGCAGGCCGTTGCCGGCTTCGATCTGGATCAGTCCGAAAACGGCGAGCTTGACCCCGCTTTTGGTTGCCAACACCAGCGACGGCCGCAGCAGCGGCAGAAGGTCCCCGGCCTGGATGTTGGCGCAGACAAAGGGAAAGCGGGCCCGGGCAGCGAACTCCTTCAGGTTCTCCAGGCCGAAATCGAACTCGTGGTTGCCGGGGCAGAGCAGGTCGAGGCCCAGGCGGTTGAGCAGCTCGAGCATCGGTTCGCCGGGCGGGACGTACTGGTCGATGACCGGGTTGCCGGTGAAGTTGTCGCCGGCGCAGAAGTAAAAGACCTCAACGCCACTTTTCCTCTCGGCAGCAATGATAGCGGCCACCTTGGCGTAATTGTCGATCTTGCCGTGGATGTCGTTGGAGTGGAAGATGACAATGCGGGTGTCGGCCGGCGCCGGGGGCAGCGAGGCACATGACAAAAAGCCGAAGGCGGCCAATAGCAACAAAGGCAGCAAGCGTGTTCCGATCATGGTGCGCATGGTGTGTTTCATGGTTGAGGTTTCGCCAGTTCGACGCTTTTGATGAAAAATTCCTCGCCGCCGCTCAGTTCGCCGTCCAAAGCAACCTGGTGGCCGTGGCGGTCGAAGACCGCTTTCCGGTCATTTTTCACCAACCTCCACTCAGCGCGCGAATACTTGCGCAACACGTCCTTGACGCAGGCGCCGGAAAAAATCTCGATTGCCTGATCGTTCATTTTTATCTGCATGACCTTGTACTCCTTGGCACGAAAAACAATTTTAGAGAAGGTTGGCCGCAATGTCAAGAAAAAGCCCAAAATCACATGTTCAGCAAAATCAACTCATCCCCCTGCCCCTTCTCTTGCGAAGAGAAGGGGAGAAGTTGAAGAATCTGGCCCCTCTCTTGGCAAGAGAGGGGTTGGGGTGAGTTTTTTCGTTGTGCTATAATCACTCCAATGAAACATGAAAAGAAT
>SPCN01000274.1 GCA_004525465.1 Chrysiogenales bacterium
CCGACGGCGAATATCTCGTTTTTATCCTTGATCACGCCGGCCTCGGCGTCGATGAGATTGCTGACGATCAGGTTGATGCCCTCCTCGTGGTTGGGAATATCGCGTTCGATAACACGTTTCCGTTCGCTCTGGTAATAGTTCAGGACCGAGCCCTTGATGCCGATCCTTTCCAGCAGGCCCTTGGCCAGGACCTGGAGGTTTTCCATGTTGATCAACTGGAATTTGATCGAAGAACTGCCGCTGTTGATGACCAGAATTTTCATTGAGCCCTCGTGTGCCGTCGAAATTTTAATTTAAATTATAACGCTTTTTCAATTAAATGCAATACTGCAAACGGCATAAAATTAAATTATTAACTTTATTTCCTGAGCGCGTGTGCGTGCCGGTGACAGTGTCAGCGAAGAAATGAACCGAGTCCCAAGTTCGTTTTATGGCTTTTTCTGGCACTAACACTGAGACACTTTGTCTTGAATGCGAATTATGGTAAAATCACCTATGCGTAAAATCAGATTGTTCCTGCTGTTGGTCTTGACTTTGGGCCTGCCCCTGTTCTGCTATGTCGGTCCCGGGGCCGGTTTTGCCTTCGTCGGTTCGTTCTTTTTCATATTCGCGGCTTTTTTCCTGGCCATTTTCAATTTCCTGACCTTCCCGGTGCGCGCCCTGCTGCGCTTCATCAAGCGGGCCAGGACGCTGAAAAAAGCCAAGTTCAAGAGGGTGTTGCTGATCGGTTTCGACGGCATGGACTACCACCTCTTCAACAAGTTCAAAAAACAGGGACACAAGTTCCCCAATTTTGATAAGCTGGCCAAGGAGGGGACCTTCTCACCGCTGTGGAGTACCGAACCGCCGATCTCGCCCGTGGCCTGGTCCACTTTCACCACCGGCGTCAATCCCGGCAAGCACAATATCTTTGATTTCCTGACCACCGACCGGGCCACCTATATGCCCAAGATGGCCGGTTCCGACATCATCCCGCCGCGGCGCAGCCTGACCATCGGCAATTGGGTGATCCCCCTGGGCAGTCCCAAGATCGAACTGAAGCGCAAGAGCCAGAGCTTCTGGAAGATCGTCAGCAGCAAGGGCATCTACGCTTCGGTGCTGCGTATGCCCTTCACTTTCCCCCCGGAAAAATTCTATGGTTCCATGCTGTCCGGTCTGGGCACGCCGGACCTGCGCGGCACGCAGGGGAGCTTCAGTTTCTATTCCGACGGCCCGGCCGAAAATTACGACATTTCCGACGGTGTTTTTGAATCACTGCGGCCACTGGGGGGCGATCGTTTCAGCGGCAGGATCAAGGGGCCGGGGCACCCTTTCCGCAAAGGCAACCCGCCGCTGGAGATTCCCTTCACCCTGACCCTGGATCGCGAAAACAAGAGCGTTGAGATCGCGGTCGGCAAGGAAAAGATCAAGTTGGGACAGAACCAATTGTCCCCATGGGTCAAGCTGGATTTCAAGGCCGGACTGATCGGGGTGGCCGGTATCGCCCAATGGGTGCTGGAAGACGTCGCACCCCTGAAGCTCTACCTGTCTCCGATCAACATCGACCCGGAAAAGCCGTCCATGCCGGTTTCACATCCGAAAATATTCTCGGTTTACCTGGCCAAGCTGCTGGGTCCGTTCGCCACCCTGGGCATGGCCGAAGATACCTGGTCGCTGAACGAGCGCGTCCTCTCGGAAAAAAACTTCATCGACCAGGTTTACCGCACCCAGGAGGAGAGGGAAAAGATCTTCTTCAACACCCTGGCCAAGATCAAGGACGGATTGGTCATCCAGGTTTTTGAAACCACCGACCGCATCCAGCACATGTTCTGGCGCTACCTGACCGATTCCGGCTCGCCTGCGCCCAGGCCCAGCAACGATCCGCTGGTGACCGGGTCCATTTTGGAAAGCTACCGGCGCATGGACGCTTTTCTGGAAAAACTTTATAAAAAAATGCGCCCGCATGACCTGTTGATGATCGTCTCCGACCATGGCTTCAACGCTTTCAACCGCGGCTTTAACCTGAACACCTGGCTGCACCAGGAAGGTTACCTTGTCCTGAACGACGGCAAGAAAACAAGCGGCAAGTGGTATGCCGACGTGGATTGGAGCCGCTCGCGGGCTTACGGCCAGGGCCTGAACGGCATCTTTCTCAACCTCAAGGGCCGGGAAAGCCGGGGTATCGTCAATCCCGGCGCCGAGGCCGAGGCGCTGAAAAAAGAGATCAAGGAAAAGCTGATGAAGGTGGTGGACGAAAAGCACAAAAAAAACGCCATTAAGGCGGCCTTTATCCGTGAAGAGATCTACCGTGGGCCCTACACGGTCAACGCCCCCGATATCGTGGTCGGCTATATGGCCGGGTACCGGGTTTCCTGGGAATCGGCTGTGAATTACGTCGGAGAGGAGGTATTTTCCGACAATACCCGCATGTGGAGCGGTGACCATGCTTTTACCCGCGACCAGATCCCAGGCGTATTCTTCTGCAACCACAGGATCGATGAAAAAGACCCGGGGCTGATCGATATTTCCCCTACGGTGCTCGCCGCTTTTGGTATTGCCAAGCCTGCTTTCATCGAAGGCCGGGATTTGAAAATAAACAATATTTCCTGACACAGTTGAATTTTTCTGGTTTTCTTAATATATTATTGGATAGGAATAGGTAGAGATTGCCATGATCAAAAAAAGAGATGAAAAGCGCGTTCCTTTTCGGAAGCGGGTGATCTGCAACTGCGGCCAGGAGATGCACCCGGGTTTCAGCCAGGATGTTTCCCAGCACGGCATCGGCATCCAGACCGTGCAGTGGCCAACTTTATTTCAAAAGGTCCGTATCACTCTGGCGGGCGGCAAAGAATCAATATTTCTGGAGGGCGAAATCCGCTGGGCGAAAGAATACTCCGGCACCCTTGATGCCAAACGCAGGGAAGTCGGCATTTCTATCAACAAGCCGCCGGCCAACTACCTGCGCATGGTGGCCGAATGCAGCGACCGCAGCCATCCCCGTCCTGCTTACGAGACGTTATATGGCGGCGGGCTTTGCAGGCGGTGGGACCCAACTCGCTGAGCCCGATAGCCAATTCTTCGGCCACATAGCCCAGGTACCGCCCGCACCCGGCGGCGCAGCGAAGTAGGTCCCGGAAATATTATTCCTGCAGAAATATTGATTCCAAAGCAACGGCCCTGACCCTTCATAACTGACCCGGCGACCACGCTTTTACCCGCGACCAGATCCCGGGCGTGTTTTTCTGCAACCGCAAGATCGCGGCAAAGGACCCGGGCCTGATCGACATTTCACCGACCGTGCTGGCCGCTTTCGGCATCGAAAAACCCGGTTTTATCGAAGGCCGCGACCTGAACATAGAATGACCGGTTTTCCTGATTGAAAATTTCTGAAATTTGATTATATATATACTTAGGAAAAGAAAGGATAACCATGATCAAAAAAAGAGAAGAAAAGCGCGTTGATTTCCGCAAACTGCTGCTCTGCAAATGCGGCCAGGAGATGCACCCTGGTTTCACCCAGGATGTTTCCCAGCATGGCATCGGCATCCAGACCGTGCAGTATCCCTCTCTCAATCACAAGGTGCGCATCGCGCTGGCGGTCGGGCAGGACTC
>SPCN01000188.1 GCA_004525465.1 Chrysiogenales bacterium
ACCTTGAAAATTGATAAAATAAAACCTATATATTCTCCAAAACAAGGTTCCCAAATCATTTTAATTACAAGGAGAAAAAAGTGGCGCAAAAAAAATGGATGTTTTTGTTAATAGGCGTCTGCCTGGTGCTGGGCCTCGGGTTCTCCGGCTGCGGCCGGCAGGGGCAGAAAGCCGATTCTCTCCAGATCAAGGGTTCGGACACCATGGTCAACTTGGGCCAGGCTTGGGCCGAAGCGTTCATGCAGGCCGATCCCAAGGTTTCGGTGGCCGTTACGGGCGGCGGGTCGGGCACGGGCATCGCCGCCATGCTTTCCAACACCTGCGACATAGCCGAGCTCTCGCGTGAGCTCAAGCCCGAGGAGATCGCCATGGCCAAGGAGAAGGGCTTTGAACCCCAACAGATCATCGTGGCTTTGGACGGGCTGGCCGTGGTGGTCCATCCCGCCAATCCGCTGTCGCAGCTGACCCAGGACCAACTGGCCGCGATCTTCTCCGGTTCCGTCAGCAATTGGAAAGAAGTGGGCGGCAGCGACCTGCCTATCGTGATCTTGTCGCGCGAAGTCAACTCCGGCACCCATGTCTATTTCAAGGAGCACGTGCTGCGCCGCAACCGCAAGGAGAGCCAGGCGGAATTCGCCGCCAAAGCCCTGATGCTGCCCAGTTCCCAGGCCATCGCCGATGAAGTGGCCCAGAATCCAGGCGCCATCGGTTATTATGGCATGGGTTACATTTCCACGAAGGAAAAGGCCCTGGCCATTGCCAAGGATGCCGATTCTCCATATGTTCAGCCTACCATTGGAAATGTCGTCAGCCAGGCCTATCCTATCTCACGTCCGCTGCTCATGGTCACCCGCGGCCAGCCCGCGGGGCTGGTGGCCCGTTTTATCGATTTTGTCCTCAGCCCGGAAGGACAAAAGATCGTGGTCAAGATCGATTTCGTGCCGGTGAAAAGCAATTAAACAAAAATGAAACCCATGCGGGTACGCAAGCTGAAGGAATGGCTTATTGAAAAAACCATTTTGCTCAGCGGCATATTTTCCGTTGTTTTCGTCTTGCTGATATTCCTTTTCTTGCTGCGCGAAGGACTTTCCCTTTTTCGCGGCGAAAGTGTGATCGACTTTATTTTCGGCAAAAGTTGGTACCCCATCTCCGATCCGCCGCGCTTCGGCATCCTGCCGCTGATCCTCGGCTCGCTGCTGGTCACTTTGGGAGCGGCCGCCATTTCGGTGCCCATCGGCATCGCTGCCGCATTGTACATCGCCGAGATCGCGCCACTGCGGCTCAGGGAGGCTCTGAAGGCCGGCATCGAGCTCCTGGCCGCCATCCCCTCGGTGGTCATCGGCTTCATCGGCATGATCACTCTCGGTCCCTGGATCAAAAATTTATTCAACATCCCTACCGGGCTGACGGCACTGACCGGCTCGGTCACCCTGGCCTTCATGGCCATGCCCACCATCGTCTCCATCGCCGAGGACGCCATCACCGCCGTGCCGCGCCAGTATCGCGAGGCGGCCATCGCCATGGGTGCCACCAAGTGGCAGACCACCTGGCGCATCGTGGCCCGCGCCGCCCGCCCGGGCATGCTGGCCGCGGTCATGCTGGGCATCGGCCGGGTAATCGGCGAGACCATGGCCGTGATGATGGTCACCGGCAACGCCGCCATCATCCCCACGAGCTTCCTGCAGCCGGTGCGCACTCTGACCGCGACCATCGCCGCCGAAATGGGCGAGTCGGTGCAGGGAGGGCCGCACTACGCCGCTTTGTTCGCCATCGGCATCGTGCTCTTTGTCATTACCTTCCTGATCAACGGTGTGGCCGATCTTTATCTGCACCGCTCGCGCCGCTAGCCATGAACCCGCGCCTGGCCCAGAAGATCGCTTTTGCCGTCCTGCTGCTGGCCACCCTGCTGGTGGTGCTGCCGGTGCTGGTCATCCTGCTGATCATCGTAGGCAAAGGGGCCAGCGCCATCAGCTGGGATTTCCTGTTTTCCATGCCCCGTGACGGCATGACCGCCGGCGGTATTTTTCCCGCCATACTGGGCACGCTCTACCTGGTGATTGGCGCCATCATCTTTGCCGTGCCACTGGGCGTCCTGGCCGCCGTTTATCTGGTCGAGTATTCCAGCGACAACTGGCTGTCGCGCCTGGTCAAGCTGTCCATCGTCAACCTGGCCGGCGTGCCGTCGGTCGTCTACGGCCTTTTCGGCTTGGGGATTTTTGTCACCTTCTTCGGTTTCGGCGCCTCAATCCTGTCCGGGTCGCTGACCCTGGGCATCATGATCCTGCCGGTGATCATCACCTCCTCGCGCGAAGCGCTGGAAAGCGTGCCCCGGCATTTCCGCACCGTCAGCCTGTCGCTGGGAGCCAGCCGCTGGCAGACCATCCGCCATTCGGTGCTGCCGCACGCCTTACCGGGAATTTTGACCGGCATGATCCTGGGCCTGGGCCGGGCCGCCGGTGAGACCGCACCCATCCTTTTCACCGTGGCCGCCTTTTACCTGCCGCGCCTGCCGCAGTCGGTTTTTGACCAGACCATGGCCCTGCCGTACCACCTGTACGTCATATCCACCCAGGTGCCTGGTATCGCCGAGAACGTCCGCTACGGGACGGCACTGGTACTGCTGTCGCTGGTGCTGCTGCTCAACCTGGCCGCTATCCTGATCCGCTCCCGTTTCCGCAGGAAGAAAAAATGGTAGATCCGGCAGCCAAGTTCTCCATTCGCGCTTTCCATGTCCACTACGGCCAGTTCAGCGCCCTGCGCGACCTGAACCTGGAAATCCTGGCCAACGAAATATTCACCATTATCGGGCCGGCCAATTCCGGCAAAACCACCTTCCTCCATTCGTTGAACCGCTTGATCGACCTGGTCCCGGCCAGCCGCTGCCGGGGAGAGATCAGTCTGGATGGCATCAACATCCGCCATGGCCTGGAAATCGAGTCGCTGCGCCGCAAAGTCGGCATCGTCTTCGCCCTGCCGCTGCCGCTGCCCATTTCCATTTTTGAAAATGTGGTCTACGGACTGCGCATGCAGGGCATACGCGATCCGCGGCTCCTGAACGAAGCGGTAGAGAGGAGCCTGCGCGAATCGTATCTGTGGGAGGAAGTCAAAGACCGTTTGCGCACGCCGGCCATGAACCTTTCCGGCGGTCAGCAGCAGCGTTTATGCATGGCCCGCATACTGGCCGGCCAACCCGATGTGCTGCTTTTCGATGAACCAACCTCGGGGCTGGACCCGATCTCCACGGCCAGGATCGAAGAGACGTTGCTGATTTTAAAGAAAAAATACACCATTATATTGGTGACCAACAATGTGGCCCAGGCGGCCCGGGTGGGGGACCGCACCGCTTTCTTTCTGATGGGCGATATGATCGAAGTGAGCGATACAGGCAAGATGTTCACCACGCCGGCCGACCAGCGCACCAGCGATTACATAACCGGCAAGTTTGGCTGACATGAGCGAAATCAGCATTGAAACCCGAGGTTTGAATCTTTTTTACGGTGATTTCCAGGCCCTGATCGGGATTGATCTGCAAATACCCGCCCGTAAAGTGACCGCCCTGATCGGACCCAGCGGCTGCGGCAAAAGCACCTTGCTACGGGTGTTCAACCGCATGAACGACTTGATCGACGGCGTGCGCGTCAGCGGCCAGGTCATTATCGGCGGCCAGGACATATTTGCTCCCGGAGCCGACCTGCTTGGTTTGCGCGAAAAGGTGGGCATGGTCTTTCAGCGTCCCAACCCCTTCCCCCTTTCGGTGTACGAGAACATCGTTTTCGGTTTGGCCGTGCATCGATTGGCGCGCCGCCAGGAATACGGCGACATCGTCGAACAGGCCCTGCGCAGCGTGCTGCTTTGGGACGACCTCAAGGATAGGCTGCACCATTCGGCATTGAAGCTGTCTTTGGAGCAGCAGCAGCGCCTGTGCATCGCCAGGGTGCTGCCTTTGAAACCGCAGATCCTGCTCATGGACGAACCCTGTTCCGCTTTGGATCCCATCGCCACTCTGCACATCGAAGAACTGATGCAGAAATTGAAAAAAGAGTACACCATCGTCATCGTCACCCACAACATGCAGCAGGCGGCCCGGGCCTCTGACCGCACCGGTTTCCTTTACCTCGGCAAACTGATTGAGATTAATGAAACCGTGAACATATTCACCAAGCCGGCGCAGGCCATGACCGAAAACTATATCAGTGGCCGCTTCGGCTGAAACCAGGAGAGAAAATATGGCGAGAGAACATTTTCAAAACATGTTGCGCGGGCTGGAACAGGAGTTGGTGGCAATGGGGGAGATGGTCATTGCCGCCATTGACCGCTCTATCCGGGCGCTGAAGAACGTCGACAAGGACGAGGCCGAACGCATCATCGCCGACGATGCCCTGATCAACCAGCGGCGCTGGGACATCGAAAACCAATGCATCCAACTTTTCGCTACCCAGCAGCCCG
Source organism: Chrysiogenales bacterium (assembly GCA_004525465.1). GTDB lineage: Bacteria > Acidobacteriota > Aminicenantia > UBA2199 > UBA2199 > UBA2199. The sequence continues at coordinate 4,447 of SPCN01000188.1, forward strand.
TGGCCGGGGACTTGCGCGAGATCGTGTCCTTTATCGACCTGATCACCAACCTGGAGCGCATGGCCGACCACGCCAAGGGCATCGCCACCATCGTGGTCAGGCACGACCAGAAGCCCCTGCTCAAGCCGCTGATCGATATCCCGCGCATGGCTGACAAGGCCCGCGAAATGATCCAGAAAAGCCTGACCGCCTTCATCACCCAGGATGTGGAAGCGGCCGCTGCCATCATTGAAATGGACAACGAAGTGGATGCTTTGTACGATCAGATCTTCCGCGAGCTTCTGACCTACATGATGGAGGATCCCAAGACCATTACCCGTGCCGTCTACCTGATCTGGGTGAGCCACAACCTGGAACGCATCGCCGACCGGGTGACCAACATCTGCGAACGGATCATCTTCATGGTCACCGGCGAGATCCAATCAGATTGAACCT
>SPCN01000253.1 GCA_004525465.1 Chrysiogenales bacterium
CCGGATATAATATAATGGCCCCATGTCCAGAAAAATTGCCGTTGTGGTGCAGCGCTACGGGTTGGAGATCAATGGCGGCGCCGAATACCACGCCCGTTTGATCGCGGAAAAGTTAAGCAAATATTTTGCGGTCGAGGTGTTCACCACTACGGCTTGCGATTATGTCACCTGGGACCATCATTACCGCGGCGGGCAAGAATTATTGAACGGGATCAAGGTCAATCGTTTCCGGGTGAGGAAACCAAGGGATCCGGAAACCTTCGGCAGAATCCAGCGCCACATTTTTGAAGAGGAGCATGTTCTGGAAGATGAATTGAGCTGGCTAGAGGAGGAAGGGCCGTTGGTTCCGGAATTGCTCCAAGCGCTTGAAAAAAGGGAAAAGGAGTTCGCTTATTTCATATTTTTTTCCTACCGCTATTACCATTCCTATTATGGGGTAAGCAAATTCCGTAGTAAAGCCATTCTGGTTCCTACGGCCGAGCACGATCAGGTGGTCTACCTCAGTTTGTTCAAGGATTTTTTCAACCTGCCGGCGGCGATCGTTTACAATTCCCCGGAGGAAAAGGAGTTGATCAACCGCATCTCCGGGAACGCGGCGCTATGCGGGGACGTGGTCGGTGTCGGCTCCGAGATCCCCGAACGCTTTGATCCGCGCGGGACGCTGGCACGACTGGGCATCCAGGGTGAGTATTTTGTTTATATCGGCCGCCTGGATGAAAACAAGGGTGTTCCCGAACTGTTCGATTTTTATCTGCGGCTGCTGGCCGAGAAAAAAATCACCATGAAATTGCTATTGATCGGAAAAACCTATATTTCCATCCCGGAGCATGAAAATATCGTCCACATCGGTTTCCAGGAAAACAAAGAAAAATTCGACCTGTTGCAGGGCGCGGATTTCCTGGTCATGCCCTCGCAGTTTGAATCGCTTTCCATGGTTGCCCTGGAGGCCTGGGCGATCGGAAAACCGGTTCTGGCCAACGGCAGGACCGAAGTGCTGCGCGGCCAGTGTCAGCGCAGCCAGGGCGGATTGTGGTATGGCAATTATGATGAATTCAAGGAAGCTTTTTTAATTCTGCAGGCCGACGGTGAATTACGGGAACGCCTGGGGGCCAACGGCAAAAAATATTTTCTGGAAAACTATTCCTGGGATACCATTGAGAATAAATATTTGAAAATCATTGCCGCTTTGGATCAAAGGCGGTGAATCGGGGAAACCAAGCCAAAGGTCTTTTTAAGGCTGCAGCAAGTACTTTTTAATTTTTGCCAATAAATTGACCCGGGATATCCCCAGTATCTTGGCCGCCTGGGTCTTATTTCCCTTGGTATGTTGGAGAACGTTTTTGATCTGATCTTTTTCGACCTCGCTTAAAGCCTTCAAGGGCAAGCCCGTGGCCGCATCTTCCTGGAAATTTGAATTTTCCATAAAATAGTGGGGCAGGGATTTTCTATGCAATTCGTTTCCGCTTTCAATAATGATGGCACTGTTGATGATGTTCATCAGTTCGCGGACGTTTCCCGGATAATCGTACTGGTTCAACAGCCGTATGGCCGCATCTGAAATATTTTGGATATTTTTATGATTCTGTTCATTGAACTTTTTTAAAAAGTGCTGGCACAAAAGCGGGATATCGCCCTTTCTTTCCCGCAGGGGGATCAGGTAAACCGAACTCATGTTCAGGCGGTAGAATAGATCTTTGCGGAAATTTCCCTTTTTCATCTCGCTCAACAAATCCTTGTTGGTGGCGGCGAGGATACGGACATCGACTTTTTGATTCTTGGTCGAACCCAGCCTGAAAAATTCACCTTCCTGAAGGACCCGCAGCAACTTTACCTGGATCGGCAGCGCCAATTCGCCGATTTCGTCGAGAAAAAGCGTACCCTTGTCCGCTTCTTCCAGGAATCCTTTTTTGGCCGAACTGGCACCGGTGAACGCGCCTTTGTTGTGGCCAAAGAATTCAGATGAAAAAAGTTCGTTGGCAAAAGTTCCGGCATTAACGGCGACAAAGTTTTCATTGCGGCGTTTGCTGATTTGATGTATGGCCTTGGCGATCAGCTCCTTGCCGCTGCCGCTTTCACCCCAGATCAGGATGCTGTTGTCTGGCTGCGCCATTTTTTCAACCATTTGGAAAATCCTGATCATTTCTTCATTCTGGGTAATGATATCCTTGAAAGCGTCCTTGAATTGCAGATGTTCCCTGGAAACTGCGATTTCCGCTTCCATGGCGCTAGTGCCCCTGCGGTTTTCCAGGACAGTTTTTATGATCTTCAGCAATTGGTCATTGTCAACCGGTTTGGTCAGATAGTCGAAAGCACCGAGTTTCATTGCCGAAACTGCCAGCTCTACATCTTCCACCCCGGTCAAGACGATGGTTTCGATGTCAATGTTTTTTTCCTTGATATGCTTTAAAATGTCCAATCCGCTCACGTCGGGCATGTCCATATCCAAAAGCAGCAGATCGTAGTTGTGGCTTTTCAATTCAAGAAAAGCTTTGGAGCTGTCAACGAGTGTTGAAACCTCGTATGCCCCGGTTTGCAACAGCATGATGTTCAGGTAGTTCAAAACCGCCTGATCGTCGTCAATGGCCAGGATTTTCTTCATGGATTTTCCTTTTGCGAGACCGGTATGTATATTGAAAAAGTGGTGCCCGAGTCCAATTTGCTTTCCACTTCGATCCGGCCCTTGTGTTCTTTGATTATCCCATAGGCGATGGACAGACCGAGTCCGGTCCCGCCTTGGTTTCTTTTGGTTGTAAAAAAAGGATCGAATATCTGCTTCAGGGTTTTTCCGTCAATGCCTTTGCCGTTATCGCTGATTTGTAATAGATTTTCGTTTTCCTTTTCCAGATGAACTGTCTTGATCAAGATTGAGCCAATTTTCTTTTCGATGGCTTGCGAGGCATTGATCAGGATATTGACAACCACCTGCTCCAGGCGTTGGGAATTGCCTTTAACTTTCGGGATATTTCCGTTCAGCTCCAGATTGACTTTGGCCTTTCTGCCGATCTGATTGGCAACAAGACGCAGGCAGTTTTGAATGATATCATTGAGGTCCACCTCATCGTTCAATGCGCCGTCATCCCTTTTGGCAAACTTGCGCAACCCTTCCACGATCGTCTTGATGCGATTGGTGCCCTGGGCCATATCATCCAATAAAATCAGGATGTTGCTTTTAAAAACGTCGTAATTCAAACGGGCGATCTGCAGGTTTTTTTCATTCCGGGAATATTCATCTAAAATTGGTAAAATGTCTTTCATCGCTTCCTGGATGATCAACACATTGCCGCGAATAAAGGTGTTTGGGTTGTTGATTTCATGGGCGATACCCGAGACAAGCTGCCCGAGCGAGGCCAGTTTGTCGGTTTGCATCAGTTGTATTTCCATGTTTTTCTGCTTGGTGATCAGGCGGGAGAACTCCAACACGCCCTCGACCTCACCATGGTCATCAAAAATAGGGTAAGCCTGCAGCAGGTAATATTCTTCTCCATATTTTTGCTCCAAAGTGATCGACTTTTTCTGTTGAAAAACCATTGCCCCCGGGCATCTGTCGCATGGCCGCGACAAGTTAAAGATTTTTTTGTGGCATTTGCCGCTGTGGGTCCCCTCCTTGCGGTTGGCCATCTTGATATTGAAGTCCCGGTCTATCATGACAACCTGGTCGGTTATGGCGTCAAAGAGCGTCTGTAGCTTGTTCCGGCTTTCCTTCAGCTTATCGGTCAGCGAAACCAGTTCCTTGTTTTTATTGACCAGAAGGTCCTTCTGCTTTTCCAGGTCGGCCGTCCTGGTCTGGACGATCCTTTCAAGGTTTTCGTTTTGCCGGATTAACTCCTGTTCCAATTCCTTGCG
>SPCN01000288.1 GCA_004525465.1 Chrysiogenales bacterium
ATTTCCTGGCCGCTTGCGGATCATACGCGACCGGATCACGAAAAAAGTAGCCCGAATTTTCTGCGATCTCAATGAGTTTTTTGCTGCGCTCCTTGAAAAGTCCGATAACCTTTTTGGCATAAACTTGATCAGCGAGCGCCGCAGGCGGCAGGAGTTTTTCCCAACAGGCCATCACCTCGGGCAGCAGGGATTCCTGGCTGCGCTGCTGCAGGTAATGGCCGTTCATCCATTCCAGCTTGGTTTCGTCAAAAACCGCGGCCTTGGCCGAAACCCGCTGCAGGGAAAAAGCGGCTGTCATTTCGTCCAGGGTCATTATCTCGCGGTCACCGCCCGGAGCCCAGCCCAGCAGGACCAGAAAATTCAGCAGGGCCTCCGGCTGGAAACCGGAGCGTTGGTAATCCAGGACTGAAGCGGCACCGCGGCGTTTGGACAGTTTGCCGCCGTCCGCGGCCAGTATGACCGGCATATGGGCAAAATGAGGCTGAGGCCAGCCAAAGGCTTCGTAGATCAAAACATGTTTCGGGGTGGAAGCGATCCACTCATCGCCGCGCAGTACATGGGTGATCCGCATCAAGTGGTCGTCAACCACATTGGCCAGGTGATAGGTCGGGAAGCCGTCCGATTTGAGCAGGACCAGGTCGTCCAACTGCGAGCTGTCGTAGGAGATCTCGCCGCGAATCAGGTCGTTGAATACCACAACGCGGTTGTCCGGGACCTTGAGCCGGACAACGTGCGGAGCGTCGGCTGCCAAAAGTGCCTTCACCTCTGCTTCGGGCCTAAGCCGGCAATGACGGTCATAACCTGAGCCATGGGCCATTTTGGCTTTTTCCTGCTCTTCGCGCATGCGCGCCAGCCGCTCTTCACTGCAAAAACAGCGATAGGCCTTGCCTGCGGCCAGCAGCTGCTCGGCATGGCGGCTATAGAGCGCGGTACGCTGCGACTGGAAATAGGGACCGCGTTCCCCGCCCGCTTCTGGCCCCTCGTCCCAATTCAGGCCCAGCCATTTCAAACTGGCGAATATTTCCTGCAACGCCTCGGCTTGAAATCTCTTTTGGTCGGTATCTTCGATACGCAGGATAAATATACCGCCGTGGTGGCGGGCAAATAAAAAATTGAACAGGGCGGTGCGGGCGCCACCGACGTGCAGGTATCCGGTCGGCGACGGGGCGAAGCGGACCACGGGAACCAGGTTATTTTCCGGCTTGCTCATATCGTTTATTTTTACCGCAATTCGCCGTCCATGTCAATCCGTCCTGACATCTGGATATGCTGCAATGGCGCGGCCCGGGAAATATTTTATTAACCAGATTCCTTATTGAAATTTGCCCAGGCTTGTATTAAAATCGAAAATATGGACAACCTGATCGAAATTGACTGCCCGGTTTGTCATGCCAACCTTTGGGTGGACACAGACAAAAAAAATGTCGTGCAGTACAAAAAAAGCAAAAAAAAAACCATCTCATCATTCGAGGAACATCTGAACAAGGAAAAGCAGAAAAAAGAGGCGGCGGATGAACGTTTTTCCCAGGCCAAATCGCTGGAACAGGCCAAAAAGAAAAAGGCGGCGGAATTCTTTGAACAGACCATCAAAATAAAATAAACTGCAAGTAGGAGAGAAAAATGGATTTTAGCGAATTAAAAAAAGCGGTACAAAAACAAGTGGCCATTAATGAACCCGATTTCATCAAGGATAATCCGGATTCATTGAACATCGGTTATATGGAATTGAACCCCACCCAAAAGATCATTTTTTCCCTTTCCACCTTCAAGGGCAAAAAGTATTTCAGCGTTCGCAACTGGTTCCAGGCCGAATCAGGCGACTGGGCGCCGACGAAAAAAGGCGTAAACCTGTCTTTCGACAAATTCGCCGAATTCGAAGACATGGTGAAACTTTTTGCCCAGGCCGTCCAGTTGGACAAATAATCTCCCGGCTTTAAGACCATTTCCGATTCAGGAGACCAGACATGCCCAAAGCAATAGGTTTTGACAACGAAAAATACCTGCAGGAACAGACTGCGGCCATTTTGGAACGGGTCAATTCCTTTCACAACAAACTTTACCTGGAGTTCGGGGGCAAGCTGCTATACGATTACCACGCTTCCCGTGTGCTCCCTGGTTTCGATGCCAACGTAAAAATGCGCCTGCTGCAGCAGCTCAAGGAAAAAACCGACGTTCTGCTTTGCATCTACGCCGGCGACATCGAAAGAAAAAAAATCCGCGCCGACTTCGGCATCACCTATGATACCGATGCCCTAAAGCTGATCGATGACCTGGCCTCCTGGGGCATTTCCCTGCGCGCGGTTGTCATCACCCGCTTCGCCAATCAGTTCGCGGCCAAAGTATTCCAGAACAAGCTGGAGCGCCGCGACATCAGGGTCTACACCCACAGTTTCACCAAGGGCTATCCGACCGAGATCGACACCATTGTCAGCGACCAGGGCTACGGGGCCAACGAATACATCGAAACCGCCAAACCCATCGTGGTGGTCACCGGTCCCGGACCCGGCAGCGGCAAACTGGCCACCTGCCTTTCCCAACTTTACCATGACCACCGGCGCGGCATCCGTTCCGGTTACGCCAAGTTCGAAACCTTCCCCATCTGGAACCTGCCCCTCAACCACCCGGTCAATATCGCTTATGAAGCGGCCACCGCCGACCTGAAGGACATCAACCTGATCGATCACTACCACCTTGAGGCCTACAACATCAAAGCGGTCAACTACAACCGCGACATCGAGGCTTTTCCACTGGTCAAGCGCATCCTGGAAAAGATCACCGAAAACCCCCTGGTCTACCATTCCCCCACCGACATGGGGGTCAACCGCGCCGGCTTCGGCATCCGCGACGACCAGGTCGTGCGCGCAGCGGCCACCCAGGAGATCATTCGCCGCTATTTCCGCACCCAGTGCGAATACGCTATGGGCGTGGTGGACAAGGACACGGTGGAGCGCCTGCGCCTGTTCATGGAAGATCTGGGCGTGAACGAAGAAAACCGCAGCGTGGTCCTTCCGGCGCGCCTGGCTGCCCAGGAAGCGCAAACGACCGGCAAGGGCCACGCCGGCATCTATTGCGGCGCCGCCATCGAGCTTGCCGACGGCACCATCATCACCGGCAAGAACTCGCCCCTGCTGCATGCTTCCTCCAGCCTGATCCTGAATGCCGCCAAGCATTTGGCCGCGATCCCCGACAGCATGCACCTGATGCCGCCCAGCATCACCGAGTCGCTGGGATACCTGAAAAAGGATATCCTTAAAAGCCGGGAAGTCAGTTTGAATTTAGATGAAACCCTTATCGCCCTGGGCATCAGCGCCAGCAGCAATCCTGCCGCCCAGGCCGCGGTGGAAAAACTGTCCGAACTGCGCACCTGCGAGGTGCACATGACTCACATGCCCACCCCCGGCGACGAGGCCGG
>SPCN01000205.1 GCA_004525465.1 Chrysiogenales bacterium
CCCGGGTCTTTCATCGCCGCCCATAATCTGCTAAAATCAGCATTAGGCCGGGCCTTTGACCACAGGGCCTGAGACCGGATGTTTCAAAAGTTCGAGGTGAACGAAAATGTATTACATCGTTGAAAGTGAAAAAAAATTCGCGCAGGCCGCCGCCGACCTGGAAGCGGCGGTCAAGCGCCACGGCTTCGGGGTGCTGCACGTCCACGACGTGGGGGAAACTCTGCGCGGCAAAGGCGTCGCCTTCGCCGAACAGTGCCGGGTATTCGAGGTTTGCAACCCGCAGCAGGCGGCGAAAGTGATGGCCGCCGACATGCGCCTGAACATGGCGCTGCCCTGCCACATCTCGGTGTTCACCGAAAAAGGCATGACAAAGATCGGCATGATCCGGCCCGGGCAGATGCTGGCGGCGTTGTCCGATGACGCGGGGCTGGCAGAAGTGGCCAAGGAGGTCGAAGCAAAGACCATCATGATGGTCGACGAGTCCAGGTAAAAAAAATCGTGGTTCGACGTTCGAGGTTAAAGAAATAAGTGGTTGATCGCCAACCCGCCGGTTGCGTGACCGCATATTAAAATAAAATAAAGAATATGGACATATTTTCTCACGCTCTTTGGGGAGGCGTCACCCTCGGAAGAAAAAAGCGCAGCAATTTCTTTTTCGCCGTTGCCTTTTCGCTCCTGCCGGATTTTTTCGGTGAAGGCGTCATGTTCCTGTTGGTCATTCTCGGATTGGACAATATGCCCAGCTTGAAACACGGGCATCCCGATATCAGCGAATTTCCCATGTATGCCCAGAATTTTTACAATGCCACTCATAGCTTGGTTATCTTTTTTCTAATTTTCACCCTTGTCTGGCTGCTAAGAAAGAAAGTATTTCTACCTTTGGCTGCCTGGGGGATCCATATTTTGATCGATATCCCGACCCACTCTTTTGCACTTTTTCCCACCCCCTTTCTTTGGCCACTCTCGAATTTTAAAATAAACGGCGCCCATTGGAACAGTCCATTGATCCTGATCCCGAATTTTGCGCTGCTGGGCATCCTGTACTCCTTTTGGTTTTACAAACAGCGGCTGAAGAATCATTTGGGAAAATGAAGCGGAGGACAAAAATGATCAAAAAAGAAGTCACGTTATTGAAAGCGGCTTTGATTTTTTTGGCAGGCACTCTATATTTTTTCCTGCTTTTGTTTACTTTGCTGCCGTTTTTAAAATCTAATTTTTCCGTGAATCCGGCTTTATATTGGTTCATCACCGGCTATTTTCTATTCATCCCTCTTTTTGTATTCGCGTTGATCATGGTGAAAGTTGAAGGAAGTAAAGGGATCAAACAAATCCTTTCGGCTTTGAACATTCGACCTTTTACGAAAAAAGACTTGCGATATTCAATTGTCGGGCTTGTTCTTGTATTTGTTTTTACTGGGATGGTTTTCGGCGCTTCATTTCTGTTGAATAAATATTTCGGTATTGGCATGTTGACCACAACGCCATGGTTCATGGAGATGCGCCCTTTTCATGGTGCTGAAAAACTGCTGCTGCTGGTCTGGCTGCCGATGTTTTTTTTTAATATCGTCGGCGAGGAAATAGTGTGGCGCGGCTATATCCAAAGCCGACTGCATGGCAAATATTCCTGGCTGTTTTGCTCGCTATTGTGGCTGCTGTTCCACGTGCCTTTCGGATCGGACCTTATGATCATGGCGCTTCCGGCCCTAATTATTATCCCGTATGTGTTTCATAAAACCCAAAATACATTGGTAGGGATATTTATTCACGGTATTTATAACGGTCCCATGTTCGTCGCGATCGCCTTGGGATGGATCAAGTAATGGTGTACGCACTTCAGGCGGGTGTGAATGAAGCTTGAGGTTCGAGGTTCGATGTGGAAGCAAAATCATTACAGGGAAGAAATCTTGATAAGTTGAAGCGGGCAGGGAATTGCGCTATAAAATAAAAGCAACATGAAATCTTTACAAGAAAGTGTCGTGACGGCGATGGACGGTTCCGATGTAGCACTGTTCCCTTTTTTGCCATATATTCTGCAGGACCTGTGGGAGATCGGCGCGTCGCCAAAAGTGATCATCGGGCTGGTCCGAAAACACACAAAGAATTATTCAAACTTAAGGGTACTTGATCTGGGCTGCGGCAAAGGCGCTGTATCTATCAAATTAGCCAAAGAATTCAATTGCAAATGCTTTGGCATTGACGCCATCAAAGAATTCATCGACGAGGCCAATGCAAAAGCCGGGGAATTCGGAGTTGATCATCTCTGCCAGTTTGCAGTGGCTGACATCAGGGAAAGAATCATAGCATTAACCCGGTTCGACATTATCATCCTTGGCGCCATTGGGCCGGTCTTCGGAGATTATTTTTCTACCCTCACGATCCTGTCCAAATGCTTGACTGAAAATGGAATCATCATCATCGATGACGGTTATATCGAGAATGAGAGTGAATATATCCATCCTTTGATACAGAAGCAGGAAATAATTCTTCGACAAATCAAGAATTCCGGAATGCGGATCATTGACCAAGTGATTATCAATAAAAATGAAATAAAGGATGCGGATGATCAAATATTTGCAAACCTAAAAAAAAGATGCCAAGAATTGATCGAAAAGCATCCGCAGCAAAAAGAGCTTTTCGAAAACTATATCATAAACCAGGATGAAGCAAACGATGTACTTGAGACAAAAATTGTTTGTGCGACGATGGTGATAAGGAAAAAATAGATTAGGAGTTGAAGCGTTAAAAAGTTGAAATGAGAACCGCGTTTTAATTTTTTTTCTCGTCACTTGGCACGACTTCCAATTCATATTGAATCGCTGTTTCGGATTTGCTATGATGGATCATGATTGAATTTGAACTCAACGGCACTCGGGTCGAATACGCCGGCGACGACAAACGCTCCCTGCTGGATTTTTTGCGCGGGGAGGCCGGGATCTTTTCGGCCAAGGACGGCTGCTCGGGGCAGGGCGCCTGCGGCGCCTGCCTGGTGGAATTGAACGGCCGGCCGGCGCTGGCCTGCGTCACCCTGATGAAGAAAGTCGCCGCGGGCAAGCTCATCACGTTGGAAGGCCTGCCCGACGAACTGCGCCGCAGCCTGGGGAATGCTTTTGTAGAAAAGGGCGCCGTGCAGTGCGGTTTCTGCACCCCGGGTTTCCTGATGCGCGCCAAGATCCTGCTGCAGAAAAATCCCCGCCCCAGCCGCCAAGATATTCTGGACTCCCTGAAACTGAACCTTTGCCGCTGCACGGGCTATGTCAAGATAGTGGAAGCCATCGAGCATGCCGCCAAGGTTTTGGCCGGGGCTGCCGGCGCCGCAGTTGATCCCAACCAGGGCATTGGCGGCCGCCAGGAAAAATACGAAGCCTGGGAGACCGCTATCGGCCGCCGGCCCTTCGTCGCTGACCTGCGCATCCCCGGCATGGTGTACGGCGCCCTGAAATTCTGCGATCATGCCCGGGCCCGCATCAAGCGCATCGACACCGGCAAAGCCGAAAAAATGCCCGGAGTAATCAGGGTGTTCACCGCCGCCGACATTCCCGGTGAACGTTTGACCGGGCTGATCGTCGCCGACTGGCCGCTGATGGTCCGCGCCGGGGAGATCAGCCGCAGCGGCGCCGATGTATTGGCCGGCGTGGCGGCCGCAAGTGAGGCTGCCGCCCGCGCCGCCGTGCAAGCCATCCGCGTAGAATATGAAATCCTTGAACCTTTGACCGATATGCTGCAGGCCGAAAGCAGCCCCGTCCGCGTCCATGAAAAGGGCAACCTGCTGGAAACCTGCCGCATCCGCCGCGGTGGCGACGTTGACAAGATCCTGGCCGAATCCGTTTATGTCGCTTCCGGCCTGTTCCGCACCCAATTGATCGAGCACGCCTTCCTGGAGACCGAGGCCTCGGTAGCCCTGCCGGAAGTGGGCGGCGTACGCCTCTACTCCCAGGGCCAGGGAGTGTATGAAGACCGGCGCCAGGTAGCCTCGCTGCTGGGTTTGCCCCTGGAAAAGGTGCGGGTCATCCAGGTGGCCAACGGCGGCGGCTTCGGCGGCAAGGAGGACATTACCACCCAGGGCCATGCCGCCCTGTTCGCTTTTCTGCTGCAGAAGCCGGTGCGGGTGCGTTTGAGCCGGCCCGAGTCGATCCGCATGCACCCCAAGCGTCATCCGCTGCTGATGGAATATGCCCTGGGTTGCGACGGGCAAGGAATGCTGACGGCGCTGCGGGCGCGCCTTATCGGCGATACCGGCGCTTACGCTTCGGTGGGGACCAAGGTCCTGGAACGGGCCGCGGGACACGCTTCCGGCGCCTACCATGTGCCGGCCGCCGACATTGAAGCCAAGACCGTCTATACCAATAATCTGCCCTGCGGCGCCATGCGCGGATTTGGCGTCAACCAGGTGACCTTCGCCATGGAAAGCTGCGTCGACATGCTCTGTGAAAAAGGGGGCTTCGACCGCTGGCAGTTCCGCTACGACAACGCCCTGTGCGCAGGGCGCATGACCGCGACCGGCCAGGTCATGGGCGCCGACGTCGGCGTGCGCGC
>SPCN01000290.1 GCA_004525465.1 Chrysiogenales bacterium
AAACAACTTCTCGGCCTTCATTTTTAAAATTGCCAAAAACATGACATTGAACTGGCTCAACCGGGAAAAACGTACGGTTCTTTTTTCACGCCTGCTGGCCTGGGAATTCAACAAAGCCCCTTTTCGGCAGGAACCGCCGCTGCTCTCTCATCATGAGCAAAGCGAAAGAGACAGCGAAATCATGCGGAATTTACGGCTGCTGCCTGAAGAACAGCGCCTGGCCCTGATCCTGAAGGTTTACCTTGAATTTTCCTACAAGCAGATCAGGGAAATCACCGGCTGGTCGATCCCCAAGATCGAAACACTGATATCCCGGGCCAAAAGCAGGCTGAAAAAAAACATCCATTTGCAAGAAAGAAGCCGGGAAATTGTTTACACAGCGAGGAAAAAATGAATTGCAAAAAAGTTTTCCGATTGCTCAGCGTCTACCAGGACAGGGAGCTCAATCCCGCCCTGGAGCGGCAAGTGGAATCCCACTTGCGGGACTGTCACCCTTGCCGGAGCGAATGGGAAGGGCTGCAGGAGCTGGTAGGCAGTTTGAAATGTCTGCCGCCGCCGGCCTCCGACCCGTATTTCCCCGCAAAGGTCATGGCCGGGCTGCCAGCCGACAGGGCCGCAAAATTCCGCCTGCTGCCGGCCATCACCTATGCGCTGGTTTTTCTCACAATATTCCTCAGCGTTTTTTTTCTGCAACTGTCATACAACAACGCGGTGGGAGCCGAGAAACCACAGGCTGCGACCTTCACTGCCGTGCTGTTGGAAAACCAGGACCTAGGACTGCTGGCGGTCCATGACAACACCCTGGCCCTTTTTGACGGTAACGATCATGAATAAAAGCAAAGTACTGACCCTGCTTTTCACCGTTTCCCTGGCCCTGAACCTGGCTTTCCTGGCGGCTTTTGCCTTCAATAAAATCGCGCAGCACCGGCCGGTCCCGCCCTCTGAATTTAAAAGTGATTTCGGCCTGAAAGCGGAACAGGAAACGAAAATACGTGAGATCGTCCGCAAATTTAAAATTAATTCCATCCTGTTCAAGGAAGATATCCTGGACAAGCGGGTGGAGATCGTCGAAGAACTCGGCAATCCGCTTTGCGATGCGGAAAAGATCGCCAGGAAGACCGAAGAATTGAACCAGTTGGAGAACCAGTTGAACCGCGATTTCATCGCCGCCCTGCTGAAGATCAATGACATCCTCGAATCCGACCAGCGGTTGAGTATGCTCTATAACTTGAGCCGCAACTGGTTTTTCTTCCATCACCGTCCCGAAAAAGGAGGACCTCATGAATAAAAAAATCTTTTTTCTGCTGATCATGTTTTTGCTGTTGGGTTCGCTGGCCCAGGCCCGGGACGGAAAAAGACTGCCGCCAAACATGCTGAACAGCATGAGATTCGGTTTGTACATGGCGGAAAACAACCTGTTTGAAGCCCGCTTCATCCTGCGCCTGAAAACCGAGATCGGTCTTACTTCCCAGCAGGAACAGAAGATAGAGAACATGATGCTGGCCTACGAGGAAAGCGCCATCCGCCGCGGCTCCGACATCAAGGTGCTGGAGCTGAAGTTTGCGTCGCTGCTCAAGGGCAACCGCATTGACCGCCGCGAAATGGAAAAAATGGTCCGCGCCACCGCCCAAATGAAGACCGACCTGCAGGTCGGCCATCTGAACTACCTGCTGGACGTGCGCGACACCCTGAGCGCCGAGCAGATACAGAAACTCGAAAAAATGAAGGAAAAATTCCGCCATGAAATGCGTGATAAAATGGGCAAAAGGAGCGGCCGGCCCCTACCCCCCTTTACAGACACGGAAGACCTTGAGGAGAGCCCCCAGGCATTTTGAATTCATTTGTTTGTCCCCCCGGCAGGGGAATGGCGGCTCCTCCATTCCTCCCGCCTTTCCCCTGCTGCCTTCCTTTAAAAAAAACTCCCTGAACCGCTGCTTTTCAGCTGAGTTTTTTAGTCGCTCGGAATCAGTCGGGGCTAAGAGGAGAAGACCTCAGAGTGGCGGAGCCTTGATCACTTCCCGGCTCTTTACCTCAAAAAAGCGGTATTTTTCGTAATCCTGGCGCAGGCGGTAGAATTCGACCTCGCGCCGCCCCTGTTCGAGCCGCGGGATATTTACGGTGGTCGAACCGCTGCCTGGATTTTTCCCTTCGCCGGCGCTGAAGGGAATTTCCGTCTCTTGGTTGACCACGGTTTTTTCAACAACATAGGCCTCGCGAAATGTGGTCATGGAAGGGAAACGGAGGCCGCCATGCTCGACATCGTAAAGGTGATTCACTTCGAGCAGCAGGCGCGCCAACATGCTTTTGGCCGCCTTCTCGAGCGCTTGCACTCCAGCCACCCCCCCCGGGTTTGTCTCGATCTTCAGCACCGAGCCGTCCTCTTCATCGATCCACACTTTCCCCTGGGCGATGCCGCCGCTTCCCTCCTGGCGTGGCAGCACCTCGACCACAGTGCAGCGCCGTTTCTTCACCTTATCGTGATCAAGGAGCCGGTAGGCGTACTTGGCCCGGTTCTCGGGGGCCAGAAGGGTCACCGGCAGGAAGACCGAGTAGCGTGAAGCAAAGCGCGTCTCCAGGGAAGCGTTCTCCTTGTCGACCTTGCGGGAGCCGTCACGCACCAGGCGTCGGCGCTCCTGGATCTCGCCGCCGGCGCCGGTGATCTGGTAGTCATACTGCCAGCGCCGTTCGATCGTTTCTACCTTCTGCTTCTGCTGAGGGTCGCGTTGCAAAAACTTCTCTTCTACCTTTTCCAGGCAATAAAAGCGGAACGCCCCCTCTTTCAACCGCCGGCAATAGTCCGAGGTCAGGACAAACAACGCTGCCAGCTCGTCCGGCAGAACCAACTCCGCTTGAACCGCTGGCGCCGGTGTGGGGGCAGGCGCTGGCAGGATCTCGAACTCTTTTTCCGCCTGGGCGCGATGGCCCGTCAAGCGGTCTTCCACCTCGACCTTGATCAGATAGCGGCCGGGAGCGGGGAACTTCAATGCCATCTCCACGTCCACGGCCGGCTCAACGGGTTGGAGCTCGGTTTCCGAGACCAGGGGCACCCCGCCCTTGATTTCGGCCCTGATAGCGAGCCGCAGTTGGCCACTCAGTCCAGCATTCCCATAGGTGCGCTGGAAATCGGCGAGGGAGATTTTGAGCGTCCCGTCCTGCCACTCCATACCCTTGATCTTCAGCGGGAACAAATCGCCCAATGTCAGCTTGCGGGAATAGGCCGCTTTCAGACCGGGTCGCTTCATCTCAATCCTAAGGTCGCGCCGGCGATCCTTGCCTTCGGCGGGTTCATAGGAGAGGATATAGTAGATGTCCTCGCTGGCAGCCGCTTTTTCCATGGCCTCGCCCAGCCGGGTCGTATCGCTCACACTGCCGCCGGTGTCGGCGCTGATCTG
>SPCN01000399.1 GCA_004525465.1 Chrysiogenales bacterium
ACGACGAGGCCATCGCGACGCTGCAGCAGGCCAAGCGCGACCCCAAGCGCCGCCTTTCAGCGATGGGGACTCTGGGGCAGTCGTTCTACAAGAAAGGCTGGCTCACCGAAGCCGCCGATACGTTCCGCGATGCGCTTGAGGGCGACCTGCCGGAGAGCAGGCGCAAGGAGTTGATGTACAATTTGGGCTTGGTGCTCCAAGCACAAGGCAAGTCGGCCGAGGCCCTGGATCAGTACTCCGACGTGGCCCAAATCGACTTCAACTACAAGGACGTCCGCGAACGGATCGAGCAGTTGCGCGGGGAGCCGGATCGGCCCGATGGCTCGCCGTCCTCGGACTGATCCACGCCAGGGGCGCCGATGACGTCGCGATGTTCTCGCTACCGGGCGTACTCGACGCACCGGGTTTCGCGGATCAACGTGACTTTGATCTCGCCGGGATAGGTCATTTCCTCTTCGATCTTCTTGGCGATGTCCCGTGCCGCCTTCATGGCGAGCCGGTCGTCCACGTTCTGGGCGTCGACGATCACGCGGACCTCGCGGCCGGCCTGGATGGCGTACGCCTGCTGCACGCCCTCGAAGCTGGTGGCGATCTCTTCCAACTTCTCCAGCCGCTTGATGTAGCGGTCCAGGGTCTCTCGCCGGGCCCCCGGCCGACTGGCGGAGATCGCATCGGCCGCGGTCACGACGGCGGTGTACAGGTCGTGGTGCTCGCCTTCGCCGTGATGCCCGCCGGCCGCATTGATGATCTCGGGCTTCTCGTCGTAGCGCTTGAGCAGGTCCGCCCCGATCTGGGGATGACCGCCCTCGACCTCGTGGTCGACGGCCTTACCGATGTCGTGCAGCAGACCCGCACGCCGAGCCAGTTCACCGTCCAGGCCAAGATCCTCGGCGATCATCTGGCTCAGGAATGCCACCTCGATGCTGTGCCGCAGGACGTTCTGACCGTAGCTTGTTCGGAAGTGGAGCCGGCCAAGTAGCTGTGAGAGTTTGCCGTGCAAACCGCGGATATTCGTCTCGATACAGGCCTTCTTGCCGACCTCGATGATCTGGCGGTTGACTTCCTTCTCCGTCTCGGCGGCGACTTCCTCAATCCGGGCCGGATGAATCCGTCCGTCCTGAATGAGCCGCTCCAGGCAGAGCCGGGCGATCTCGCGCCGCACAGGGTCGAACGCGCTGACGATCACCACGCCGGGCGTGTCATCGACGATGACGTCCACTCCCGTGGCTTTCTCGAAGGCTCTGATATTTCGACCCTCGCGGCCAATGACGCGACCTTTCATGTCATCGCTGGGGATATCCACCGCCGACACGGTCGAATCGCTGGTCAACGAAGCCGCATACCGCTGGATCGCCGTAATAATGATCTCCCTGGCCTCATCTTCGGCCGTCTCCTTGGCCTCGTTGATCTTCCGCTCGATCAGGCGGTTAGCGTCTTGCTCAACTTCCTTCTCGATCTGCTCCAGGACGACCCCCCGGGCCTCGTCCACGCTCATCCGGGAGATCTTCAGCAACTCCTCGCGTTGCTGGCCGATCATGCTTGTCAACTCCTGGTCCTTCTGGACCATGCCGCGTTCTCGCTCGGCAACCGCCCGCTCGGAGACTTCAACACTTCGCTCCTTGGTGGCGATGGTCTCCATCTTCAGGTCAATCAGATCCTCCCGCTTGGCCAGGCGGCGCTCTTCGGCGTGCAATTCCTTGCGGGACTCGGCGGTATCTGAGTCGAAGGTTTCGCGGCGACGTAAGTACTCATCTTTCGCTTCGATCTCAGCCTGCCGTGTGATATTGGACGCTTCGGCCTTGGCCGCATCAACGATGGCCTCCGCCTCATTTCGCGCGCCTGCCCGGCGACGTGCCCGCGCAGCCGCCGCATAGGCGACTGAGACAACAATCCCCACAGCGAGTGAGGGGATCGCAACGGAGACGAACTCTCCAGCGGTTAGAGCCAGCATGCTCATAGTAAACACGAATATGCTTCCTTTCCGGGTGCCGAAGATGGGGTGCCCCCAGGCGCCGGAGTTGAGCATCGCCGCTGGACAGGAGGCTGTCGGGCGAGTTGGCGTGCCGCTGACAGATTCACATCATCATATGGAGCAATAGATTACAGGCATATCACCCCACGCGACCACTCCCGGAATCCGGCGCAATGCACCTGAATACCGCATGGCCGACCCGGCAAACGTGACACAGACTTACGCTCATGATGACAGCAAATCCGGTTAACTAGCAGTTTCAACTCTATGACCCGAAGGCCTCGTCCCTGCGGACGATACAGCGCCGTTCCGACCCGCGACGCCCTTTCGTATAGCTCCCCGCAAGAGGCGAGGCGGCGGCACCAGCCAAGCCGCACCGATGCGGCTGAACGACGTCAATCCGGCGACCTGAAAAAACCTGATCCCTGGCCGCCCTCTGTGGGGCCGAACTCATAAGCCTATACTGAATAATATTTTGCGGCCCATAAACGCC
>SPCN01000395.1 GCA_004525465.1 Chrysiogenales bacterium
ATTGTAAAATGAATCTGATTCAATGGCAAGTTTACGCCAATCTCAGCAGGGCCGTGAATTCAGATATGGTTCCAGAACAGTAAACCAAAAGGCAAAGTTTGACAATTCTCCGGACCGACATGCATACTGACGGCTTCATGTCGTTTAGGCAAATCAAGGTTAGGCAATATCGCAAATATCAAAGCTCATTGTTGAGACGCGACCCCAGAGATTTATGCCAAATGGGTATTAGCCGGCACCATCCCCGCTTTTCCGGTCAAAAACGGAAGAACACGCCCGTCCGCAGGCCCGGGCCGCCGAGGTCGAGCGTGAAGGGGTCATATTCAGTCGCAGCGCCTGGAGACGGAATGAACGGATAAGGATACTCCTTGCCGCTCAGCACCCAGAGGCCCTGGCTTTTTTCCATGGAGCGAAACTCGACTTCAAGGGTATCTCGGTCCTGTATGATCTCGGAACTGCTGCGTTCTCCCGTCACATTTTTTACCCGGCACGACTGAAAATGCCCCTCGACAAAGAGCCCCAGGCCGCGCCACAAGGCCCATTCGAGCTTGGCTCCACACTCGAGGGTCAGGCCGCTCCCCCGCCCGTTCAGGGCCACTTCATAGTTGCTGTTCTGGTTCGAAAAACCGTCCTGGAGCTTACGCGTGGAGGAATAGCGGCATTCGGCGAACATCCAGCCGGCATTGACAAAGCCGGCCAGGCGCAGCCCCCGTCCCGGCGCCATGCTCGCCTGCGCCCCCACATGGGGGAAAACCCCTTCACGCCAAGCCGGTAGTCGGGGATCTCGTTGCTGACGGTAAATTGCCTGGGGTAGTTGGTGAACTCCGGAAGGCGAGTGTTCAAAACGAAGGAGACGGAATACGTCGAAACCTGCTGCTGATCGAAATATCCGATCCCCAGCGCCAGGGAGAACGTCTTGTTGAGCGAAAAGCGGACGCGGGCCGTCAGCGGCCGGCTGCCGCCCAAAGGCTTGAGCTGTCCCGTGGCCTGGCCTATAAAATTGACGGGAATGAACCCGTAGGTATAAAAATAGTAATAGGCCTTGGACTTGCAGAGCGAGCGGTCATAAGCAACGAAGCTGTTCAGGTCGTCCGGCTCGTCATAGATTGCGCCGCTGGCGAGCTCGAGCTGCCACTTTTTCCAGGGACCGGCGGGCAGGTCTGAAGCCGGCGGCCGCGAGTGGAACGGCAGGGAGCGAGACGAGAGGCCATCGGACTCGGCAAGGGGCTTGAGCTTGATGTGCAGGGTCGCCGACTGGTCCGCGGAGAGCTTGATGCCGCTGGCCACATAGGACTGGTATCCCTCCATGTCGAAGCTGACCTGGTAGATGCCCGGGGCCAGGCCGAGAAAGCGGAACGTCCCCTTTTCCCCGCTCGTGAATGCCGTGGTCTCGGCATTGTTGCTTATATTGATCGCCGTCACCCAGACGCCGCCCAGGTATTCGCCTTCTTCATTCTGGACGTCGCCGTAGATGCGGGCGTTCACCGCCTGGCCCGGAAGGAAAGACACCAGCCAGAGCGGCAATGCCAGCACCGCCATCCACCTGCGCAGCGGCCGCCCTCTCATGGCCTCTCCTCCCTGGCCACCGCGAGCCCCCCCAGGCCGCTGATCGAAAGGCAACAAAGTAAAACCGCGATCCTCAAGATCTTCACCATATTTTTCCCCCAAGACTGGGCTTGTGGGTACAGTGCCTGTAATTTTGCATAAATCATTTTAGCCCTCTTTTTTCATACGGACTATTTTATTTTGTAAAATGCAAAAATGCAAGCAATAAAGACATTCTTTTGTAGCAGCAATGCCCGCCCATAAGTGCACTTTCTCACCCTCATGGCAAAATAACATGCATATTTCCTCAAGGTCCCCTTGTCAACCGCGGAAAGAGGGGATACAATCGGACTTCAGGATTCGTTGCCAACAGGAGCAATAGTGACCACAGATTCAGATCCGCAGCCGCGCCATCCATCACCGGCCCGGCCGGTGATGGCCATCACCGCCGCCGGCACCCTGGCCATGGCCGGCTACGAGATGGTGCGCTCGGCCTCCGCCTCGGTCTTCCTGGCCCACCACCCGGCCGCGCGGCTGCCCGAGGCGTTGATGCTGGTGCCGCTGGCCATGTTCGCCTTCACCTGGCTCTTCAGCGTGGCGCTGAGGCGCCTGGGCCCGGACCGGACCTTCACCTCCACCCTACTGCTCTCCGCTCTGGTGCTGGCGGCATCGGCAACGGCGGTGATTCAAGGCATTCCCGGCGCCCCCTTCCTGCTTTACATCTTCGCCCAGGCTTACATTGTCTTCATCGTCGAGGAGGTGTGGGCCTTCATCAACAGTCTTTTCGTGACCGCCCAGGGCAAGCGTTGGAACGGCGTGATCATCGCGGTCAGCACCGCCGGCTCGGTTACGGGCGGCATCCTCACCGGCCGGCTTTCAGTGGCCATCGGCTCGGAGCGCATCGTGTGGATCGCCGCCGGCCTCACCGCCGCCGCCGCCCTGCTGGGGCGGCTGGC
>SPCN01000059.1 GCA_004525465.1 Chrysiogenales bacterium
GCCAATCATGCGTCCACCATGGGAATTTTGACCGTGGCCGTGGTCAGCAAGCCCTTTCATTTTGAAAAGGAAAAGAGGATGCGCGTGGCCGAGGACGGGATTCGCAAGCTGAAAGAGAATGTGGATGCCATCATCGTCATCCCCAACCAGAAACTGCTGGATCTGGGTGATCCCAACCTCACCTACAAGAACGCCTATAAAAAAGCGGACGAAGTTTTGTTGCAGGCCGTGCGCGGCATTTCCGATATCATTTCCTCAACCGGCGTCCAGAACGTCGATTTCGCCGATGTCAAGGCCACCATGGTCGGCAAGGGCATCACCCTGATGGGCAGTGGCGAAGCCAAGGGCGATAACCGGGCCGAAGAGGCCGCCAACCGGGCCTTGAATTCACCACTGCTGGACAACCTGTCCATTAATGGTGCCACCGGCGTCCTTTACAATATAACCGCTTCTTCCACGCTCACCATGGGCGAGATCGAAAAAATATCCGAACTGATCACCAAGAACGCCGATGCCGACGCCACCATTAAATTCGGCGTGATCGAAGACGATAACGCCGGCGACACCCTGCGTGTGACCGTGATCGCCACCGGCTTCAAGGAAAGCCGCTCCGATGCGCAGGGGCGGGTCAAGACCCCGCAGCCCAATTTTGTTCCCATTGAACCGGCGTATCGCCAGCCCACTCCAGGGCAGCTGTTTCTCGGTTCGAACCGGGCGGGCAGCGGCGGGGCTGACCTGCGCAATTACGTCAATGACGGCAATATGCCCAACATGACCCACGGGCCGGATAACTTCGATGATCCGCTGGATATTCCTACTTTTCAGAGGTTGAACCCCATCAAGAAAAAATAAGCGGGCGTGAACCGTGCGGTATTTTTTATCTTGAATTCATGGATTGACAGTTTAATTTTTGCAATATTTTTCTCAGCGCCGATCTTGGAAATTCCCGGCTGCCGGCAAGCTCAGAATGAAAATGAGATCCCGAGGCAGGAACGTTTCCATGCGGACAAGTTTGAATCCGGCGGCGCCGGCTTCTTTTTCCAGACTTTTTCTGCTTGACGGCCGTTTTGAATCCAGCTCGCCTTCTCGTTCCGGATCGGGATCGAGAATAACGACTGGAGCTCCAGGTTTCAAACTGGGGATGAGATTTTTCAGCAGAGCGACCGGCTGGTCCAAATGATGAAAAACCCAGACCATGATGACCATGTCCAGGGAACCTTTCGGAAAAAGCGGATCGTCTTCCCGGCCAAGAATCGTTTCCACATTGCCGATATGATTCCGCTTGAGGCGTTCATCCAAATAAGTCAGGGCGCCGGCATCGATGTCGTTTGCAAAGACCTTGCCTTTTTCGCCGACCCGGCGAGCCAAATGGACCGTGTAGCGCCCGCGGCCGGCACCGACTTCACCAATGACCATTCCCGGTTTGAGGCCGATGGCATTCATGACCTGTTGTGGCGGCTGCCGATCGTTGGCTCTCTTCTCCCAGCTCTCTCCATAATTGGCTGAATCCTTTCCGGCGATTGCCATCATCCAAACAATGGAAAAAATCAACAGAACCACTTTTTTACAGGTTTTCATTTTTTCTTCCCCTTGAAAAAAAGAAAATAAAGCGGAATTCCCAACAGCAGGGTCACGATTGCGACCAGAGATTCGCGCGGACGCTCGAGAAAAGCGAAAGCGAGCATCAAGACGCTGGTCATGATGAAAAAGATCGGCGTCAATGGAAAACCGATGAGTCTGCCTACCGCCATTCGCCGCCGCCGCAGTTTAAATACGCCAATGACTGCCAGGATCGGGAAAAGACCGAGGGCAAAGCCGAGGTAGGTCAGCAGCTGATCGAAAGTGCCGATCCACACCATGCCGCTGGCAATGATTCCCTGGAACAGGATCGATTTTGACGGCACTTTGAAGCGAGGATGAACCTGGGCGGCAAAGCGGAAAAAGAGACCATCTTGAGCCATGGAGAAATAGACCCGCGGCCCCAGCATGACATAGGCGCTCAATGACGAGAAGAGGGCGAAAGCAATGAAAACGGAAATGATTTGCTCCAGCGAGCGGCCGAACAATTTTGCCGCCGCCTGGCCGCCGATCGATGCTTCTGCGGTGACCTCAGCGATGGGGATGGCATAGATATAGAGCAAATTTAGCGCCAGATAGAGAACCATTACCGTCGCCGTGCCCAGGATCAAGGAGCGCGGCAGGTTTTTTCTCGGTGTTTTTGCTTCCGAGCCGATATATGCTGCTGCATTCCAACCGCTATAGGCAAACATGATCCACAGGAAAGAAAGCCCGATGCTTTTGAATTGAACAAAACTGAAGTCGAGTCTGCGGCCCTGGAACAGATTCCCGAGACTGCCTTTCCCTAAAGCAAATCCGGCGATTACCAGCAGAACGATTCCGGCAATCTTGATGATCGTGAGTCCGTTTTGAATCCGGGCGCCCAAGCGCACGCCGCGGCGGTGCATCAGGGTGAAAAGGATGATGATGCTCATGGCGTAAATTTTCTTCAGAACGAATCCGGCGCTGGGCCCCGCGAATATGCCGATGTTCAGAATGGAAGGAAATGCCCGCGCCATGTATTCGACGAAAGCGAGTGCCGCCGCGGCGATCGGCGCCGAGAAACCTACAAAAAAGGAAATCCAGCCG
The DNA here is from genome assembly GCA_004525465.1 of Chrysiogenales bacterium. GTDB lineage: Bacteria > Acidobacteriota > Aminicenantia > UBA2199 > UBA2199 > UBA2199. Next base: position 2,647 of record SPCN01000059.1, read on the forward strand.
CTTAAAAATCCGGCCAGCGGATGAAACAGCCTGGAAAGAAAAGCGTACTCACCTCCGGCCAGCGGAAATGTGGCGCCGAGCTGTCCATAACAGATGGCGCCGCATAGCGCCCCCAGGCCCCCGATGAACCACAAAACCATCATCAGCAGCGGGTTCTGCAATTTCACCAGCAGAAAACCCCCCAGGGTCAGGGCGCCGGCGCCGATCATGTTGGCGATGACGATATTGGTCAGAGAAAACAGCCCCAATTCCCGTTTCAGACCGTTGGCCAAGGCGCCGCGGTTTTGGGGCCGATCTGGCTTTACCTGGTTTTCGTTATATTCTTGATTCATCATCTTGCTCCCCGATCCGGTCATTGCCTTAGGGCCGACCATGGAAAGTCTTTGTTCCGCGCTTAGCGGCTCCCTTCAATACGAAATAAATAAATAAGAAAATTATTCGCTTTGAGGAATGTCTCGATGCGCTCCAGGGCATAGCCGGCGCTCTCCATCTGTTTGATGAGGTTTTCGGAAGTCGTTCCGCTTCGACCGGTCTCGCTGACCGATATCCATTCTCCGATCGCCAGTCTGCCCTTGGCTTTCAACGACGCGCGGGCCCGGCGCAGCAAGGCCACCGGATCGTCGAAATGATGGTAAGAGGAGACGACCCAGACAAGATCGAGTTGAGCGGACGGCAGCTTCGGATCGGTTACGTCGCCGAGAACCGTTTCCACGTTCTTCAATCCCCAGCGCCGGCAGCGCCGGCGCAGATGATCCAGGGCATCGGCGTCGATGTCTTCGGCGATCACCCTGCCGCCCGGGCCTACGCGCACCGCCAGTTGCACCGCGTAACGGCCGCGGCCGGCGCCGATTTCCGCCACCGCCATGCCTGTTTGGACGCCGATGGCATCCAGCACCTGGGCCGGCGGCTGCAGGCGGTTCAATCTTTCCTCATTGGCGTTCTCGGGCGTCAGCACGCCAGGTTTTTCCCTGGCATGGCCTGGGCCAAGGCAGACAGCCAAAAGCAGGAGCAAAAGCAATTTTATTTCAATTCTCATTTTTAAATTTTACCTTGAACATGCATCCATGATCAACCTTCCTTAAAAAACATCATGGCTGCTTCTGTTCTGTTTCCAATGCAACCTGAACCCCGACTGGGCGAGCGAATTGCCGGGAGGCGCGGCTCCTCCCGGCAGCTCTTTCAAATGCCGTTGCAGTCGCTTTTTTTGTTTTTTTTACATGCTGTCGCTTGGTCAAACGCACCTTTTACTCCCTCTGGAGTGATGATGAAGTGGTCGCCGCAAAATTCGGCCAGACAAAAGGGACCTTCATAACCGGCATTTTTGGCTTCCTTGGCGAATTCCTGATAACGGGATTCGTTGCCGCCGGCGTGCATGGGGAAAACAGAACGGGCCGCAAGTCGGTCGATTGTATAAAAAACGCCTTTTTTCACGCTGGTTATGTCGCCGAAACCGCAGCCGCTGACCGGAGCGAACATGATATCGGCCTTGAGCCCCTGGTCGGCCAGAAAATCGACCTCTTTTTTAAAAGGACCCGAAAAGTCACGCTGGCGGTTGGCATGGTCGCCGGGATGAAATATGTTGATGCCGTCCACTTTGACAAAATAACCCTGGCCGCTGTCATTGGATTCGATGGCTGTGATCTCCAGGCCGTTGATCTTCTTTTTCTCCCTGTTGGGCAACAGCGTATACCCTTCGGCCTTCTCGGGCTTGAAGCCCAAGATATAGGTGATCTTGGGCAGGGCTTGCCGCCAGTTGAATATTTCCGGCATGTAGTGATCACCGTGGGCATGCGAAGCGAATACGGTCACGTTCAGGTCTTTCAGCTCCTCGGGGTTGATGGCGCCGTTGGCCAGCCCGGGCTCGTCGGGGGCGGCATCCTGTTTCCAATAATCGAAAATCAATAAGTGGTTCCTGGTCTTTACCGCCCAGCCCGAATGGCCCAGGTACCAGACCACGGCCTGGCCGGCAGCCAGGGGCTCGCGCAACCAGGGTCGATCGAAAAGCTTTTCCTTTTCAGCCGGGTTGGCGCCTTTGCCCTTCAGCAAGGCGAAAATCCCTTTGTGTTTATAGCGAGCGGCTAAGTACAAGGGTGTTCTGCCGTCTTTGCCTTTGGCGTTGACATCGGCCCCTTTTTCGATCAGCAGGGCGCAGATCTTTCCGTAGCCTTTGGCCGCGGCCACATGCAGGGGTGTGAGCCGGCTTTCCTTGTCCTGGCGATTCACTTGGGCGCCGGCTGCGAGCAGAAGCGCCGCGATTTGCACTTTCCCCTTGCTGACCGCCAGACCCAGCGGCCACCACCCGTTTTCGCTGACCGCGTTGACATCGGCGCCTTTTTTGATCAGCAAAGAGACAATCTCCGGCGTACCGTGCAAGGAGGCGTAATGCAGGGGCGTGGCGCCGGACCGGGTCTTCAGATCCACCGCCAATCCCTTTTTCAAAAGAATATCGACGATTTCCGTTGATTCCTGGTTGGCCGCCTCGTGCAGCAGCGTGAATCCTGTCCCACGGTCCCATTTGAAATCGGCACCCTGCTTCAGCAGCAGCTTGACCATGTCGGTTTTGCCCGCCCAAAGCGCGTAATGGATGGGGGATGCGGTCAGCGTTGTCCTGATGTTGATGTTGGCCCCCTTGGCGATGAGGAGTCCGGCCAGCTTCAGGTGGCCTCTCTCGGCGGCATAGACCAACGGCGTCTCTTTCTGGATGTTCAGGTCGTTGACGAGAGCGCCTTTGGCGAGCAGGTATTTCACGATCTTTACGTGCCCGCCCTGGGCGGCCCAATGGAGCGGCGTTTTTTCATTATGGCCCTTGGCGTTGATCAAAGAGGGCTCCGCGGCCAGCAGTTCCTTGACCATGGCCAGGTTGCCCTTGAGCGCAGCGTCGTGGATCTCGGCGCCGCAAATCCATGAGGTCAACAAAAGTAGCAGGCACAACAACAGTACTTTGATGTGTTTCATTTTTTATCTCCTTATTTAAATTTGTTGAACTTTGTTCGGGTCGCCGGCATCTTCAGCTCTGTGTATCTCTCCTGCCTGCAGACAAGAGGTCGTGAGTATTTTGTAGATATAGATATTATCTCGTGGCAGAAAGCTCTCGGTTCTGTCAAGTTCGTAACCTGTTTTGCCAACCGTTTCGAGTATCTGGCGATTAGTCATGAACGAAGGGGAATGCGCTCTATCGACCGTGGTGTTCCTCTCGATGATGACGAGCAATCCTCCTGGCTTCAGGTACGAGTGGAGGTTTTTCAGAAAGGGTATCGGCCGTTCGAGCATGTGTAATACATACACCATGACGACCATGTCGAGGTTCTTCTCGGGAAAGAGTGGATCCTCGACCTCACCCATAACGATCTTGATATTCCCTAGACCTTCCCTTACGGCGCGATCCCTGATCACATCGAGGCTCGAGGTCGAGATGTCATTTGCGAAGACGATCCCCTCGGAACCAACTCGACGGGCGAGGGGAAACGTGAAGTAACCCTGACCAGCACCGGCTTCGCCAACCCTCATCCCCGGTCTGACCCCAATCGCATCCAGAATCTTCTCTGGTGGCTGCCAGCTCTCCCGGTCAATTTGGCCGAAGCATTGGGTAGGAGCCGTGCCGATGATACACGCGGCAGTAATCAGCAATGTTAAACAAACTGTACTGATGTGTTTTTTAAAATGGTTCATATTATTTCCTTATAGTTTATATTTTCATTCTATTTCATTGTTTGAGCCGCTGTTCCGAAATGGTCTTGGCCTTCAGCTTGCCAATGATCCCCGCGCTCACCCAAAAAACGTCCTCGTTACCATCGGAAACCCAGCGTGTAAAGAAAAGGTACTTGCCATCCGGTGATACGGCAGGGAACCGCTCCCCTCGATCTGTATTAATAGTTGCGCCCAAACTAACCGCGTCCGTCCAACTCCCATCGGGCTGCCTGAAGCACAGGAAAAGATCTTCCTGGGAGTTGAGGCGATTAGAAGAGAACAGCAGGTAACTCTCATCGGGTGCGATAAAAGGCGTCCAATTAAGCATTTTTCCTGGAGCATTAATACTTGGCGGTAGTAATTCTGGTTTCGCGTACTCTCCGTTGATAAGTTCCGTCCGATAGATACCAAAATCGTTCCTCGACCCCAGCCCTGCAGCGTGGCCCAGAAAATAGAGTGTACCATTGCGTGTGATCGAGAGATTATAGGCATACTTCAGTTCGGGGAAACGAGCGAAAAGACCGAGGCACTTTGGCTCGCTCCAGCCATTTCCTTTTTTTTCGACAAAATAGGGTCCATTTTCTTCTCCTTTTTCTTTACCAAAGGGAAGGAAATAGAGTCGTTTGCCATTTGGGGAAAAAACCGGCCCGCTATCGTATGGAGAGATTTCGGGCGCCGTCCATTTGCCGCCAATACGCTTCATAGTCATGCCAAAAATTTGTGTTTCTTTTTCTTTATGGCGAAGGTTTGACTGCCAGAACACCTCGTTGCCGTCGGGAGAAAACGTCGGGGCACCGTGCTCGATTGTACTATCGGTGGAGATAATTCCACGCGCAAAAACAACCGGGGTTTCTCCAGGCAGGGGCTGTCCGAGATAGTCTCCTTTTAAAACAGGAAATTCTGGTGCATTTTGTGCCTGTATTCCTGTCAGACCAAATCCTAACAAGAGTAGCACACTCAATTTTAATTGTTTATTGTTCATAATTTCTCCTTGTTTAATATATTAAAATTTATTCTTGATTGTTGCCGTTTATTTCTGTTCACTATTTCTCAAATCATTAATAATTCCGGCATCAAGCCAATATAAATCATGGAAATTTGGCTCACTATGCCATCTGGTAAAAAAAAGGTATTTTCCATCAGGTGATACTCCCGGAAACCTTTCCTGTTTATCGGTATTGATTGCAGCTCCCATGTTGATAGCCTTTCTCCAATTTCCATTCTTTTCTTTAAAGCTGATGTATAAATCGCCTGAGCCATATCCACCTTCCCTGTCCGAGGAAAATATCAGGTAACTCTCATCCGCTGCAATAAACGGACACCAATCCAGAGAATCTTTCTGATTAATCTGTTCGGGAAGCAATTCAGGTGTAGAATACGCTCCGTTTATAAACTCACTTCGGAATATTCCGCAGTTTCTTTTAAAACCATCGGCGATATCCAGAAAATAAAGTGTACCTTGTCCTGTTAATATACCTTGTCTTGTCCTTGTTACTGTAGGTGTCCAGAGACCAATGAAATTATTTATTGGTTTTGGTTCACTCCAACCTTGTTCTATTTTGTCCGCAATCCAAATATCGTTTTCCTGAGATCCACTTGGTTCTTTTGGGCGCTTTGAAGCAAAAAAAAGATTTTTACCATCATAAGAAATAAAAGGATGATCATCATGATAGTTACCGGAGAAAGGAGCAACGATTGATGGCGACCATTTATTGTTTTCATATTTAGTATAATATATTTTTCTTGTTTCGTTCTCTCCACTTGTTGTAGACCAGTATATTTCTTTGCCATCGGGAGTAAAGGTTGGACTGCTATGTGCTAAATGCTTGATAATTTCAGGCGCAAATAATTCCGCTGCTTTGCCCGGGGGAGTTTTGCCCATATACCGCCATGATTCTCCCTGGCCGGATGTGGCTGGGTGCCCCGCCAAGACGCAGGGAGATTGCTTTTGTGCAAAGCCAATTGCTGAAAAAATGATAACTATAAATATTGCAATGATCCATTTTGTTTGCATAGTTTTTAACTCCTTCTAAAATTATTATCTCTGTGTGGAATTGTTCTTTAATACTAATCTTCCCAGTATGATATAAGTTGGTGGTTCCTCAAGAGCATTCCCGGTTATAGGAAAGCCCGTTGTCCCGGCAGCTTCGCGCTGCCCTGCTTCTGCAATAAAACTAACATTTCCAATTTTGTCTGCGTGAATTTGAAACCGGAAACAACCGCCTAAATAGGTCGAATAAAGAAGTTTGCTGTTCTTGATGTCAATCACGGAAATAAAGGATTTCCTGCGACCAAAAAAAGTATTGTTAAATGTCTTTTCCAAAACAGGGAATTCTGAAAACAGGGCATTCTTAGTAAGTGGAAAATTCGGAGAGATTGTTGTTCCCCCAATGACGATCGTATCTTTGTTGAGAAACGATACGGTTGTAATACTATCGGATTCACTTCCTCCAAACAGGGTGGAATATTCCAGCTTCATGTCATCGGAATTAAAAACCGATATAAAGCAATCCCTTTCTCCTCTCCTTATATTGCCCAGTGCATTTTCGGTGATAGGAAACCCATCCTCCTTCGTGCTGCCGCACACCACCAACCTGTTTGGAGCAGCCCAGGAAAGAGTAGAGCCCATATGGCCTCCGGCACCAAAATAACTTAAATACAGAAGCTTTGTGCCCGTTTCATTGACTTTGGCTATGAAGTGATCAATTCCGTCCTCATATCCGCCTACCTTGGGTTTAATCATATTTTTTCGAATGGCATTTTTGGTTACCGGAAGATATGGGGTAACGGTAAAACCGGTTACATAAATACTATCCTTGTTATCAACAGCCAGACCAGTAATCATTTCCATTACCCCGTTTCCCAGAGAAGTAGAGAACAATAGTTTATCGCCATTGGGGCTGAATTTGGACAGGAAGGAATCATTCTTCGTAAATTTATTGTCGATAACCCCTTTTGTGGTTGGAAAGTCTTGTGAACATGTGACCCCGGCGATAAGGATATTTCCTTTGGAGTCAATCTTAATATTCCCGGCACTTACTGTTTCCTCCACTTTTCCACCAATAAATGTTGAGAAAACAATAGCACTTGCGGTTGGGTTTATTTTTACAAGGTAAACGTCGCCGGCCCATTCACCTTCTCCGTTAAAACTGGTATCGTATGCTCCGGGGGTTACAGGAAAATCAGCAGAATGGGTGCCTCCCGTCAAATAGATATACCCATCCTTATCAACTGTTATGGCTGTATGATGTTCTCTTTTTGTACCGCCTATTAAGGTTGCAAATACTATTTTGCCATCCGGCGTAAATTTTGCCACAAAAGCGTCCGCTTCTCCCTTGAACTCTCTTTGAAGCGCTCCTTCTGTAGTTGGAAAATTTTTATCTCTGGTATTCCCTGAAACATAGGTGTATCCATCACTATCGGTATAGATATCAAAACCAGCAGCATATTTGTCGGTGTGTGAAAGATAAGTAGAAAACCCAAGGGTATATGCCATGCTATCCACCTGCTTATCGGTTTGCGCCGGCATAATCCCCTGACTAAAATAAATTCCCAATAAAATAAAAATAATTTTATTTAACATAATATTCTCCTATCTTCCAATAGGCTTTACTGCAAAACAATCGCCGGGAAATTCCGCGCAGTGCAAGGTGTTTTCATATCCCCGCTCTTTGGCCTCCTTGGCGAACAGCTGGTATTGGAGCGGGTTGCCGGCGGCATGCATGGGAAAAACATGGCGGGCCGCCAGGCGGTCCATGGTGTAATAGTCGCCTTTTTTCACGGCCACGATATCGCCGAAGCCGCAGCCGCTGACCGGCGCGAACAGGATGTCGGCCTTGAGGCCCTGGTCGGCCAGGAAGTCGATCTCTTTCTTGAACGGACCGGAAAAATCCCGCTGGCGGTTGGCGTGGTCGCCGGGATGGAAAATGGTCACTCCATCTACCTGGACGAAATAACCCTGGCCGCTGTCATTGGATTCGATCGGGATGATTTCTACGCCGTTCATGGCTTTCTTTTCATGGGCAGGAAGAAGGGAATAACCGTCTTTCCCTTCGGGCTTGAAACCGGCGATGTAAGTAATGTTCTGGATTTCCTTTTTCCAATCGAATACGGTGGGCGAGTAATGGTCGGCATGGCTGTGGGAGATGAAGACGATTACGGGCAGGTCCTTGACCTCGGCGGGGACGATCCAGCCGTTGGCCAACCCCGGCTGATCGGGTGCGGGATCGGGCTTGTAGTAATCAAAAATCAGTAAATGATTGGCGGTTCTGACCGCCCAGCCGGAATGTTCCGTATACCAGACCAGGGCTTCGCCCCTGGCCAATGGTTTCTGCAACAAGTGGGGTCCGGTGGGCCCGTCAAGAATTTTCCCGGGTGTGGCGCCGCGGCCGACCAGGAATTCGCTGATATTTTTGTGTCCGTAACGAACGGCCAGGCCGAACGGAGAATGGTCCCATTTGTCCTTGGCATTGACGTCGGCCCCCTTGTCCAGGAGGGCCTTGACGATATCGCCGTA
>SPCN01000138.1 GCA_004525465.1 Chrysiogenales bacterium
GACCGCGGCGACAGCTGGCAGCGTCTCAGCCCCGACCTGACCCGGGGCGTCTTCCGCCTGGAACAGCCGATCATGGGCAGGAAATGGAGCGCCGACGCCCTGTGGGACCACGACGCCATGTCCTATTTCGGCAGCGTCACGGCACTGTCCGAGTCGCCGCTGGTCGAGGGCCTGATCTATGCCGGGACCGACGACGGCCTGATCCAGGTCAGCGAGGACGGCGGCAGGAAATGGCGCCGCATCGACAGACTGCCGGGAGTTCCGGCCGGTTTCTTCGTCAACGACATCAAGGCCTGCCGCCACGACAGGGATACCGTTTTCGCGGCCGTGGACAAACACAAAACAGGCGACTTCAAGCCCTACCTGCTGAAAAGTTCCAACCGCGGCCGTACCTGGACCTCTTTGGCCGGCGGCCTGCCCGATCGCCATTTGCTGTGGTCGATCGCCCAGGACGCGGCCCGGCCCGGCCTGCTGTTCGTCGGCAGCGAGTTCGGCGTCTTTTTTACCGTGGACGGGGGAAACCATTGGCACAAGTTCAGCCGGCTGCCCACCGTATCCTTCCGCGATATCGAGGTCCAGGACCGCGAATGCGACCTGGTGGCCTCTTCCTTCGGTCGCGGCATTTTTATCCTCGACGATTATTCGCCTCTGCGCCATGCCGGCGCGACCGCCGACGGGCGCCAGGCAACCTTGTTCGCGCCGCGCCGGGCCCTGAGCTACATACCGGCCCAACCGCTCAACCTGGCCGGGAAAGGTTTCCAGGGCGATGACCTGTACCTGGCCCCCAATCCTCCCTTTGGTGCCGTTTTCACTTATTTTCTGCCCGACTCCCTTAAATCATCGAAAAAAGTGCGGCTGGAAAAAGAAAAGGAACTCCGCCAGAAAGGCCTTGACATTCCTTTCCCCGGCTGGGAGACGCTGCGCCGTGAAGACGACGAAGAAGATCCGGCCGTCCTGCTCACCATCCGTGATCTCGACGGCAACGTGGTGCGGCGCCTGAAAGGTTCGGGCAGTGAGGGCGTGCAGCTCGTCGCCTGGGACCTGCGCTATCCCGATGTCGAGCCGGTTCGTTTGCAGGAAGAAGCGGGCTTGGATCCGTGGGATAGCAGCCCGCGCGGACCGCTGGTGGTGCCCGGGACGTTCCTTGTCACCCTGGAAAAGGCCTTCAACGGAGCTGTCACGCAACTGAGTGAGGCTCAGGAGTTCAAGGTGGAATCGCTCGGCCTGGCTGCGCTGCCGGTCCAAGATAGGCTGGAGGTCCTGGCTTTCCAGCAGAGAACCGGCCGGTTGCAGCGCGCCATGATCGGCGCCGGCGAGGCGTTGGACGAAGCCCTGAAGCGGTTAGAGTTCATCAAGAAAGCGATCATGGAAGCTCCCGGAGCCGAACCCGGCTGGGGCCTGGAGGCGCGCCGGTTGGAAGGCCAGCTGCGGCAGTTCCGCAGCGAACTGCTTTGGGACCGTACCCTGGGCAAACGGAGCGAGCCGCAGCCCCCCGCGCTGCTGCAGCGCCTTGAAGCCCAACTCGGTTCCACCACGGCCATCACCGCCAGCAACCGCAGGAATTACAGCCTGGCCGCCGCGGCCTTCACCGGCCTGCTGGCAAAGATGCGCCTGACCATAGATGTTGAGCTGAGGCAACTTGAGACAAAACTGGATAGCGCCGGCGCGCCCTGGACCCCGGGTCGCGAAGTGCCGAGGTGGGAAAACGAAGGGTGAAGGTTAAACGAAATATTTTGTGACGCCTAACGCCGTTTTTTCCTTTAACTCTTCAACACTTCAACGAATTTTAGCTCGGCCGCTTTTGCCAATTCGCATCCTGGATACTGCTCCCCGAACTGCTGCAAGCGGTAATGCGCCGCCTCGAGCATATTATTCTCAGCCAAAAGCAGGACCAGTTGATAGAAGGCGCGCTGGCGTGTGTCGTCGTTCGTTGACGGCTCGTTGATGACCATCTCCAGTGAGCGCGCCGCCGGTTCATGGTCGTCCTGGTGGTAGAAAACTCCGGCCAAACGGTACTGCAGGTCTGGTTCGAGCATACGGTTATAGGTGTCCATATATTCCTTATATATTTCGGCTGCCTGCCTGGGTTCGGAGCGCAGCTTCAAGCGGATGGCCTTCTGGAAGAATTCACGACCCTCGGGCTTGCGGGTAGCGGCCAGCAGCCGGGCCATTCCCAGCAAGGCAGCTTCGTTATGCGGGTTCAGCTCCAGGGCGGCCCGCAGAGCGCTTTCCCCGTCCAGGCGCGAGAAGGTGTTTTCCAGGGCCTGCAGGCCGACCTCGGTGTACTTCTCCTCGGCGGCGGCCCCATGCAGCTTCAGCCGGGCGGCGATGGCCATGCCGGCTACCATGCTGCCGACGTGCACCCAGTAGGCGACGAGCGAGGCTTTTCCAGTCAACTGCCTGATGCCGCTGCGGATGTCCAGCAGGAAGAACATTCCCAGCGGCAGCAGGGAATTGACCTTGAGTTTGAAATTGACCAGGCCTAGCAGCGGCAGGGGGATGACCAGTTTCTTAAAATAGCAGCGGACTAAAAATACACCCGAGATGCCGGCGATGGCGCCGGAGGCTCCCAGGGAGTGGAAGGTTTCTGATAAAAAAACGCGGAAGATGATCACGGAAAGCAGGCTGCCCAACAGTCCGGTGCTGAAGTAAAGAAAAAGGAATTTTCCTGTTCCCACTCTCTCCTCTACCGCGGGTCCGAAGGCCCAGAAAACGATCATGTTGCCCCAGAGGTGGCCGGCGCCGGCGTGCAGGAACATGCTGGAAAACGGGCTGAGCAATATGTTCCACCAGGTGACATGCTTGGGCAGGAATGAGAAATTGGCGGCGATGAATTCAAGATCTGCGGCACTGCTGAGACTGAGCAGGTAAAAAACCAGGATGTTGATAAGGATCAGGATGACGGTGGTCCTGGGGATAAAGGCCTTTTTGCCGCTTTCGGCATAGGGGATGGGCATGAAGGTGATGTGTTCTTTCAGGATATCGATCAGCCTGTCGCCGGTCTGGATCGACTTGAACCAGACATAGCAGAAAAAGAAAAAGGGTAAGAAAAGCAGAAAGAACCTGGACATGTCGTAAATTTCGCTGCGGAAAAAATAGATGACCAGGATCAGCGCCGCCGCCTTGAGGAAATAGATTCTTTCTTCTTTGCCGAACGCGGAGCGGACATAGGGTTTGGCTTCAGGCGTCAATGGCATTTCTCCGTTTTCCATGACGGGATTTCAGCAATTGTCATAAAGGGGTATTGTATCAAACAGCGGACGAGCTGGCCAGCAGAAAAAATCCATGCAAAAAAAAATGTTCCAGGCTATTGATTTTATTTAGTCGACAGGAAATAATGATCAAGAGTAATCCAAGTGACCAAGACATATTTTTTGACAAATGTTAGAAAGTTCGACGCCTGGATGATTTTTTTCGACAAAGGGAGGGAATAATGAAAAAAGAAAAATTATTTTTGATCGTGTTGGCCATAACGCTCATCGCGGTATCGTTGACGGCACAGACGGTTTTGCCTGAAAAAAAAGTCCCGCCCTTGACCCGGTTGAGCGGCGCTGAATTCAAGGCCAACGGTGAATTGCTCATCCGCGTCTGGAAGGACCAGCGCTGGATCGAGGCCGGGCGGCTGCCTTTCAACAGTTATCTGCTGCGGCGTGAAGTCGACCTGGCACCCTATCTGGAAAAATCCGGGCCCGTCCTGGTGAGCATCTGCCAGCAAGGCGGGGGCGCCGCTTTTGTCGATGCCGTGCGGCTTGGCGGCCGGAAGCCGCTGCCCTCCCGATCAGCGGCCAGTCCCGATGTGTTGAAAAAGCTTGCTCAGGCCGACAGCGACCTTGTCCCGGCCGGGGAACAATCCCTGGAACTGGCCTTCGCCGGCGATGCCCCGAACACGGTGCTGGAAGTGTCCGGCCGTATCGAAGGGCTGATCCTGTCAAAGGAACCGCTGCAGTTTCCTTATGAAAATTTGTGGCGGCCGATCAGCGCCGCCTCGCGATTTTACACGTACCGCCTGGGCGCCGCGCCGCCGCCATCGACTGGGCCGGCCCAAGCCGCCCATTGGCAGGCCGTGGCCGGGCGGCCGCCCTTTTTCCAGCAGTTCGCGCCCACCGGATCGGGCCATCCGGCCGGCACCACTTACTGCTGGCTGGGCAATGACGACAACAACCTCTATGTCACCCTCGATTTCACGTCGGACAACACCTGCGACGGCGACAAGGATTATGCCAAGGTGTACGTAAAAAACGGGATCCAGGTGAAGGAATTCAGGGTCTCGGTGCCTGAAACCCAGTGGGGCAAGGCTTATTTCGTTTATACCGACAAGGTGTCTTACCAGCACAAGGTCTATGATTTCACCATACCGTTGGCCGAACTGGGCGTGTCCAAAGCCGACCAGCCACTGGAATTGGCTTTTGCCGCCTACGGCACTACGGTTGCTTATATGGGCAGTCATCCGCGCCTGGCCTTCGACTCCAAGCGCAACCGTTACCTGATGGTCTATGCAGATGAGGGTACCGATTTGGATATATTCGGCCGCTTTGTCAAACCCGACGGCTCCTATGATGGTCCGGCCCTGCCCATCTGCAGCCATGCCGAAATGCAGGTAGATCCCGATGTGGCCTACGATGCGCTTTCCGACCGTTTCCTGGTGGTATGGACAGACTACCGCAACTTCACCGTGCCGTTCCAAATGACTGATATCTACGGCCAGCTGCTCAAGGGAAATGGCGTCTTGGCCGGGGAAGATTTTCCCCTCTCTCAGGCCAATTATGACCAGACCCGTCCGGCCGTGGCCTGCAACTCCAAGCACCAGCGTTTCATGGTCGTCTGGGAAGACTGGCGTAATTATATTATTCAACCCAATTTGGCGGCGGACATCTACGGTCTGGTGGTCGCTGCCGATGGCAGCGTATACCCGGAAGGAGATGTGAATATTCCCGTTGCCAGCCTGCCTTCATTTCAATTCAGCCCGGCCCTGGCCTATAGCGCAAAACAGGATCGATTCCTGGTGGTATGGCAGCAAATTGGATTGGGGATACAGAGCCAGCTCTGGAGGGATTTTCCTTCTGGCGAGGACTCCGCCGTCATCGGGCTGGATACTCTTTTGGATGCAGGTTCTCCGGATGTGGCCTGGGACAGCTTCAACGACCGTTTTTTTGTCGTTTGGGGGATCGGGGGCTTCGCCAGCTCCAGAATCGCGGGCGGAAAGATCGGCCTTGGAGATGGTGATCTGTACGGCCAGCTTCTGACCGGGCGGGGCGCCTCCTTTTCAACAAGCTTCGTCGTTTCCAATGCCAGCGGGTTGCAGGGAGCACCGGCCGCTGCCTTCGACCGGCTGCGCCGACGCTACCTGGTGGTCTGGCCGGACAGCCGCAATTACCCGGCGCCGGTATTGATCGCGAAGAAAGCAACTGGACCGCTGCCACCGAGCTTTCTCTATGATGCCTACGGGCAGTTCGTCGCCGCCGACGGCTTCCTGGTCGGCTCCATTTCCACGAAAAATTTTCTCATCCGCGCTGCCCTCAGTGGTCCCGGCGCTTCCGATGTGGCCTACAACTCGCTGTGCGCCAATTTTCTTTCCGCCTGGAATACGGGCTTAACCGGTTCGATCGGCAGGTTCGTCGTCGGGCCTGCCTGCGGCATCCTGCCCACCGTGGTCACCAGCCCGGTCAACGGCATCACCGCCACAACCGCCGCCGGGGGCGGCAGCGTGACCGCAGAGGGCGGGGCCCCGGTCACGGAGCGCGGCGTATGCTGGAGCCCGACAGGGCTTCCCACCACAGCCGACAGCGTTAGCCTCGACGGGAGCGGATTGGGCGAGTTCGACAGCCTTTTAAGCGGTTTGCTGCCCGAGACCCTCTATCATGTCCGTGCCTATGCCGTCAACCAGTACGGTACGGCCTACGGAAAGGAGTTGACCTTCACCACCCTCGACCAGTTGACCGTGAACTTTTTGGCCGATCCCGGCGGCGGCCTGGGCGGCGACACCGTCCAGTACGTCGAGAGCGGCGGGGATTGCACACCGGTGCTGGCCTTACCCGACCACGGCTATTGCTTTAGCGGCTGGACGGGCACGAATGGTTTCAGCGGCAGCGACAATCCGTTGACCGTCACCGGCGTGACCAAGGACATGACCTTCACCGCCCATTTTGTCCCCTTCACCATCCAGGCCCAGCGCCTGACCGAAATGGCCTGGCTGGTCCGGGCCGACTACGGAAAAATCATCTGCGACGTCTCCGGCCTGGCCGGAGTGCCGATCGCCAAATACGTCCTGTACCGGCGCATTGGCAGCGGTGATTTCCAGCTGCTGAAGGAGATCGCGGCTGCCGAGGTGCTGGGCGGGAATTATACCTATCTGGATCAATATCTAGAAAAAGGC
>SPCN01000352.1 GCA_004525465.1 Chrysiogenales bacterium
CGCTACGAAGTCGCGGCCGGCTACGATTTCAAGCGCGGGCTGGAGGGGTGCGTAAAACTGGGTGTTTTGTTTTGCCAAAACGATTTCATGAAACTGCTTGCCGAAGTACAGACCCGTGCCGACGCCAAAAGGATCAAGGGAGATTTCCGCGTCCTGGCGAATTTCGGCCGGGTGGTCCAGCTCCGGCCTTACATCGGCTGGAAAAAGGATTTTTTCCTGGATGACGCCCCGTCCATTGACGGGAAATTGCTGTTCGGCCTGGGGTTCTTCAAGAAATTCTAGAAAGAAAAATCATTCGTTAATGAGTGAATGGGTTTATGGGACAACTGCACTGGCAGCGAACTCTTGCACTTCTCTTAACCCATCAACTCATTTACCCTTCAACCCGTCTACTTGCTTCTATTCTTTCTTTTCCGTTTCCGGCACCCGGAAGCGGTCGCCGGTCTCGGTGATGATGCGCTGATACCATTCTTGCGGATAGCGTGGGTGGGTGACATTGCCCTGGCTGTCGCGCACATTGCCGTCCAGGTATTTCCAGATCAGGAATTCGCCCAGTTTTTTCCAGCGCTTCACCACGGCCTCGCCCTCGCTGACGCTGTAGGCGGTCAGGTGGTCGCGGGCAAGTTCGGGTGAGCGTTTGAAAAGGTCAACGGCCGCGGCCTCGAGCTCGGGCTGCACGGCGAAGAATTTTCCTTCCAGTTCGCGCTGCACGGGCTGGATGTCCTGGATCATGTCGGAGTAGCGCGAATAGGCGTAGTTGGCCACGAAGTTGAAGACCCAGAAGGCCGAGTCCCAGCTGAACTGGTTGAAGGTTCCGGTCCCCCTGGCGAAGCTGACCGGCACGCTGCGGATGCCGCAGTACATCGGGGTGTACACGGTGCTGAAGGTGTCGTCCATGCCGACCCAGTATATGCCGCCGATGGGGTTGGGCAGCCAGGAGCGCGATTGAGTGACGAATGAATAGGCGGTCTGCTGGGTGGAGACGGCGCGCTCGAAAAAGTAACTTTCCTTGGCTTCCTTTTCTACTTTCCAGGTCATGGGCCGCCAGCGATAAGGCAGGACGAAGGGGCCGGCGCCGATGTCCTTGGTCATGTCCATGACGCTGCCCTCGTAGTGGTCGCGCATCAGCTCCATGACGTCGCGCACCGACAGTTTCTTGTCGGGCTTGATGAACAGGGGCATGGGCTTGGCCGGCTTGATGCCCAGGGCCCAGTCCAGGTGGGCTTCCATCTGCCTGGAATCCGGGCTGATGCGGCTGAAGAACTGCCAGACACGGGCGTCGCAAAAGCGCCGGCCGCCGAAGTCGGGGGGGCAGTAGGCTGCGGCAAAACTGAAGTCGCCGTCCGCGCCCTTGAAGTAGCCTTTCTCGCGGGCGAAGGAGATGACGTCGGCGGAATGGAAGGTCGTCTGTTTCCTGTCAGAAAAGTTGTTCCTCTTCTGCAGCGGGAACTGGTGGATGCGGGCCTGGTTGGCGTGGCCGCAGACGTAGCCGTCAGGGACCATGCGCGCCACCCAGACGGCGCCCTTGTTCTCCGGCCCTTTGGAGATCATCTCCAGGATCCAGACCTCGTTGGGGTCGGAAATGGAGAACGACTCGCCGCTCGAGGCGTAGCCGTATTCCTCCACCAGCGAGGTCATGACCTGCAGGGCCTCGCGCGCGCTGCGGCCGCGCTGCAGGGCCAGGTTCATCAGGCTGCCGTAATCGACCACGGCCTTGGGGTCCATGAGTTCTTCACGACCGCCGTAGGTGGTCTCGCCAAGGGCGACCTGGAATTCGTTCATGTAGCCGACCACCGAATAGGTGCGGCGCACCTGGCGGATCTTGCCCAGGTATTTGTTCGAATCGCCGTCGAAAACGTCGATCCATGTGCCCTCGATATGCTCGCCGGCCGGGATGAAGTTCAGTTCGCCGTAAAGGGAATGCGAGTCGGCCGAATAGGTGATCATGGTCGAGCCGTCGGTTGAAGCTCCCTTGCTGATCAGGTAATTGGTGCAGGCATGGCCGGTTGGCGCCAAAGCCAGAATCAGCCCGAGCATGGTTATCCAGGTGATTGTCTTCATTGTTCTTCGATCCTCCTGAAAGAATTTTTTGCAAGCGGATGGAAGCATTTTCCAAAAACGACCGCTGGCGATCAAGGGGCAAGCATACGGGGTTTTATAAAAAAAATCAAGCGGTCGTTTCAGAAAGAAACAAAAAGTTCATGTCCCGGGCAACCACGGTCGCCATGGCTCCGCCATAATGGTCTTCAACCACCACTACCTTGACGCCGCAATCGCCGGCGTTACGCGCCAATTCGACTACGGCCAGCGGCTATTTCAAAACCTGGTAGAATTCTTCGTAGGGCATCCTGACCAGGTCGGCAGGCAGTTCCTTGAATAGGGCCGCGAACTGCGGGTCCCGGTGTGAACGCTCGTGGGCTGCTTCGGACTCCCAGTAGGTCAACAAAAGGTAGCGGGGCGGTGTCATGTTCATTTGGCTGCTGTCGCCGGCCATGCCCGAGCCTGCGGCCGAGATGCCCGATAATTTGAAGATCTTGGAACCAAGGAACCCGGGGATTTCTTCCGTGGTCCGGCAGAGGCCAACGGCTTTGGCCATGAATCCTTCTTCCCGGTCGGGGTGGGGAGAAACGTAATTGACGGCGCAGACCATGGTCTTGCCTTGCTTTTGCGAACGGTCAACCTGCTCTGTGGAGAGGGTCTCTGCTGTAATACCCATGGCGGCAAGTTTAGCGGCCGCAATGTCCGTGCGCCTGCCGGTATTGCAATACACAACGACTTGCCGGTCCAGCAGCAGCTCCCGGTAATATTCCAAATCGTAATGGGGGATGTTGACCGC
>SPCN01000166.1 GCA_004525465.1 Chrysiogenales bacterium
GCAATATTCCCCGCTGCCCAAGGGGATCGAGGAAGCACTACTGACCGAACTGCGCGAGAAAAAGGCCGCCGAGAAGAAGTAATTCCAGAGAAGGTTCGCGTCCCCTTCAGGGGGTCCCCACCCGTGCCTCAGGACAAAAAACAGCCGCCCGGCATGACCTTAAGGCCTGGCCTTTCACTCCCCAGCGCCGTTGTTTTTTAATGCGACCGTGCGGCTGAAAAGGATCCTGGGCTGCGCCGCAACCGCAAAGCCGGCTTGGTTCATGAGGGCGATCGACTCCAGAAATTCATGCCGCGAAACATGGAATGATGGTTCGACCAGCAGGATCCTGCCCTGTGGTTTTAACAGCGCCTGGATTTCCCGCAAAAATTTTTCCTGGTCAGGAACTTCGTGGAGCATGTAAAAAACCAGGATAAAATCGAACTTTTGCGACAGACCGACCCGGTCAGGCAGGCATTGATGGAGCTCAATGATATCTGCAAAAACGGTGTTTTGAATTTTTTCCTTCACTTTTTCGAGCATGCCTTGCTGCAAGTCGGCGGCGATCACCTTTCCCGTTTCGCCAACCAGCCGGGCCATTTCCATGGTGAAAAAACCCGGGCCGCAGCCCAGGTCCAGGACGGTCATCCCTTCCCTGATATACGGCCGCAGGATCTTTTGCGGATTCTGCAGCAGCTTGCGGAAATTAAAATCCAACACTCCGGCATGCTCGACCGGGCATATGCGATGCTTTTTTTCGGCATTCACCATTCTTTACTCCATTTTGCAAGTGTAATAGCGGACCATGGGCCTGTTTTTTGAGGTGCGGTCAACGATTGCAAACCCCGCTTTTTCAAAAGACCGATACAAGCCGACCCAGGCGAAGGCGTCTGAAAGTTTGCCTTGCGTCGAAATGACCGGGTAGCCTTCGATCACTTTGATCTTTTTCTTTTTGGCATATTTGATCAATGCTTTCAGAATGGCAACCGACACTCCCCGCCTCCTGAATTTTTTATCCACAAAAAAACAGGGGACCGACCAGACGGGCTGGTCATCAATGCGCCTGTGGACCCGCGAGTTTTCCAGTTTCAGGAAATCCCGGCGCGGAGCGAATGCGCACCAGGCGATCGCCCGCCCATTGAAAAGACCAAGGAGACCTGCGGGCTTTTCGTCCCAGACCAGTTTTTTCATGGCCTTCTTATTGGCTTCGTTTTCCTTGCCCTTGGCAAACTCCTGATTTTTCAGCCGGTAATACATGCACCAGCAATTGCCGCAGGCACCCCTGCCGCCGAAAAGCGCTACGAATTTTTCCCAGTTGCCCCTGGACAACGGTTCCAGGGTCAAGCGGCCTGAAAATATATTTTCGTCGCCTGTCTTTTTCATAGTTCGGTCCGTTTGCCTTGTTGCTTTTTTCCCAGTATACGAAATACGGCTTATATTATCAACTTATCCGCGGCGGCGCCATTTTGGTTTTTTTTGTATTTTGTTTCATGTAAGTGACCCAGGATTCCATCCAGATGGTTTTTAAATATCGGGCCGTTGATTACCTGATGATAGACAAGTCCGGGAAACAACAGGTTGTACTCGATCAGGACATATTGATTCAGGTCATCCAATCCAAAATCCCAAGCCACCAAATCAAAGTGCGGAAGTTTTTCGTGGCACTGAATGACCAGCCTTTCCAATTCGCCGAAGTTCGGAAGAATTAAGTTTTTAAACGATTTGCGAGTAAAGGGATGTTCGGATATTTTAATTAACTTATCATCATAGGCAAATTCAGATACTATGCCATGACCATCAACCTTGCACACGACTCCCCCCAAACCCGTATTGTCAACATAGTTTTTTTTGCCCCCGAATTTCAATAAATGAGAAAGGTTTATTATTTCTTTATCAACTCTCAGGCTCATGGACCGGATGCAGTTCAGGGAATATGGATATATAGAGGAAAGGATCGGGGACTGGGATATTTCCTCTTGAATAATAAATTCTCCTTTGTATGCCGATCGCAGTTCATTTATATCTTGCAAGATTTCATCAGCAAATATCCTGCCACCCAGCATTTTACATTTTTTAATATTTTTCCCACAGCCCGAATCTATGGTCGGCTTGATGAAACAATCTACTTCTTTGCCGGGTAACCCCATTGAGCCATTTTCAATATCCAACAAATTGTAATCGGCATCATAAAAATTCCCGTGCATGCATCTAAGCAGTGTTTTTGGCATTTTCACGCATTGCATAAAAACTTCGTACATATTTTTATCAACATAAGCCTGCGCCAGATTTAAATTGTTTAATGAGGGCACGATATCTTTAAAAAAGACATCATTAGGAATGTATTTGCAGCTATGGATATTGTTAAATGCTGCCAAGAATGCGGGCCACTTGGGATTGAGCCTGATGTTGAATTTTGCCCAATATTTTTTCGCCTCCTTTATTGATGGATGTTTAAAATCCGGAACTGCAGAAGTACCTTTACACAAGAGGTCAAATTCCTTGTTGTATTCCAATGTCATGTTCAATCTTTTAAGGAAACGGTATAATTTTTTGATTTCCCGAATCATTCTTTTTTTCAATTTGAGACTCCAAATCATTTTCGGCTGTTATCTTATCAGTCGTACATTATCAGATTCTGAGATATGGAGAAGGGTTTGCAAAGTATGGGGCACCGGTTTTTTCAAATCGATTTGCAGGCAGTCTGTCGCAAAACGGATATTGCAAAAGCCTTGAATCGCAGTATGGTTCTCAATTTTCCTGGCACACCGTGCTCGGCGCGAAATTCTCGACGGCTTCCGTTTCAAAAACAAGCTGCCGGTCCCGACCATGACCCGATTAGAAAATCGAGTCGGGCGAACGGTTCGTTTTGGCCAAATCCCAAGATGCCAATCCGCAAAGCCAGAGCCGACAAAAAGTGTTGCTTGTTCATTCAGCCTCTTCGGTAAAGAACCTCTAAATACTACCGCTTTTTTTAATTTCAATCAACTTTCAAATAATGGATTTCCAACCTTGCCATAAAAATCGTCTTCATTTCCGTGCCGAAACCTTGATGCTGGCGATGGCAGCGAGCGCCGCCATGATCTCCTGGCGCGACAGCGATGCCGCCTCCTCGGGGAAGTCGGCCCAAAGGTCAACGGGCACCCCGCTTTCGGCCACGATCTCCACTTCGCTAAATCCGGCCTTGGTCATGGCGGCCAGGTACTCCTGGCGCGGCAGCGCCCCGCCGATGCAGCCGGTATAAGCGGCGGTAGACTCGCGCACCCGCTGGGACAGCTCGCCATCTAGCACGATATCGGAGACCATCAGGCGGCCGCCCGGCTTCAGCACCCGGTACACTTCACGGAAGACCCGCTCCTTGTCGGGGGAGAGGTTGATCACGCAGTTGGAGATGACCGCGTCGACCGAGTTGTCCTCCAGCGGCAGGTTCTCGATCTCGCCCTGGCGGAACTCGACGTTCTTCAAGCCGCTTTTTTCCGCGTTCTCCCGGGCCAGGCGGATCATCTCCTCAGTCATGTCCACGCCGATCACCCGGCCCTCGGGACCGACGCGGCGGGCGGCCAGAAAACAGTCGATGCCGCCTCCCGAGCCCAGGTCGAGCACCGTCTCGCCGGGGCGCAGCGAGGCCAGGGCGACGGGGTTGCCGCAGCCGAGCCCCAAATTGGCCCCCTCGGGGATGACGGTGAGGTCGGCGGCCGAGTAGCCGACACTGGCGCTCAATTCCTCGGCGGATGGCACCGAGCCGCAGCAGCCCGACTTGGCCGAACCGCAGCACGAGCCCGAAGCGGCCGCGATGCTGCCGTACTTTTTCTTGACTTCCTTCTGTATGTTTTCTTTCATTTTGCGAACCTCCTTTTGTTTTCTATTTTGTTTATAAGATCTATTCCTGGAGCAGCCCGGACAGCCGCGTGCCCAGTTTTTCCTTGACCATGCCGGCCAACTCGCCGGCCTTGATCAGGGTCAGGCAGCAGATGGCCCCGTCCTTTTCCCAGGCGACCAGGGCCAGCTTGTCGCCGGCGCGAATACCGGCCCGCTCGCGGACATCCTTGGGCAGGATCATCTGGCCGCGCTCGTCCACACTCACCAGCGACGTCACCTGGCAGCAGCTGCCGCCCGCTGCGCCTTTCTTTTTCTTGACCATCGGCCTTTCTCCTCAATCTGATTAATCAGTTAAATCAGACTGTACTGACTATTATAATATCGCGAATCCATTTTGTCAACAAAAAAATATCGCGGGCAGGAGAAAAACCGGCGCAAGCAGCGCCGGCCGGCCGCAAATCGGTTTTTCGCTCAGGGCAGACGCAGGATCGTTGCCCGGATGGTGATCAGTTTTCCCTCTCGTTCGAGTTCCAGGACCCGGATTGAGCCGGGCTGGCCGCGCAAGGCGGCGATCACGTTTCCCATGGGTGCCCCGGTGACCTCCAGGCCGTCCACTTTCAGCAGCCTGTCTCCGGGCTGGACATCGGCGACCAGCGACTTGCCGTCACGCTCGACCACGCCGGCGACGAAATAGGCTCCGGAGCCATCGGGGCGCAGGGTCAAGGGGACGATGTCCAGGTCACGGGCCGGAGGAGGCGGTCCCGGTTGCCACCAGGTCATCTGCCCGGGGAAATCGATCTCCAGGCGGAAGCGGGCGATCAGGTCGGCGCCCAGAAAGCCGGCGACCGGGGCGGCCGATTTCTTTGAGTACCAGTCGAACATCCCCTGGTCCAAGCCCAGGACGGCAATCTCCTGGTTGACGATCATGGAACCGATGGCCAGGGCGGGCAGGCACGCCAAGGCGCCCTTGGTTTCAAGGGGGAAACCGAAGAAATTGGTTGAGCCGGCGGCGCCCACGGCACGCGGCCGGTTTGGGTGGCGAACCAGCCAGGCCGCGGTCAGCTTGCTGCTCAGCCAGGTGCCGGCCGAGCCGGTGTCCACGCCGAGCGCTACTTTTTCGCCGTCGATCGTCGCTTCGACCATGAACAGGCCGGTCTCCGGGTTGACGCGGCAGGGAACGGCCGTGCCGCGGGGGCTGAGCTTCCCCGGCCGGGCCACGGTCAGCGTTCGCGCCGGGTAGTCGAAGACGACGTGCAGGCGGCGCAGGCAGCGCGCCGGCAGGACGCACTCGGCCTGCACCCCGGGCCGGGCCAAGGGCCCGGGACGGACCGAGAGCTTCATATCCTTGGTGTCGAGTTGTATGCCCCCTAAATTGAGGGCCGGGACCGGGGCCGCCGCGGCAAAAGAATGCTCGCTCCCCGCCGGCATGGCCGACAGGTCGACCCCCAGTTCCCGGGCCAGCGGCTCGGCCAGGATCACCGTGGTGCCGCCCGTGTCGACCCAAGCCTGCGCCGGGCGCAGCGAACCATCGCCGCGCCTGAAGGAGATTTCCACGGTGAGTCGGTTGTGGTCGAGAACCATGGGCACGGTCGCCGATGCAGGTCCC
>SPCN01000004.1 GCA_004525465.1 Chrysiogenales bacterium
GTGGCGCGAAAGGCAAAATTCTGCAGCCATTGCTTCATGGCCCAATACGTCAGCGGCCAGGCAAAGGCATTGGCCACCACGACCCAGAAAGCGAACTTGCTGGTCAGCAGCAGCACCAGGTTGACGATCGACGCCCCGAGCGTCTTGCGGATGCCGATCTCCTTGGTCCGTTGCTCGATGTTGAACGAAGCAAGGGCGAAAAGGCCCAGGCAGGAAATGAGCAGGCATAATCCTGAAAAGGTGGCCGCCAGTTTTTGCTGTATTTGATCCTGCTCGTAGAACCTGGCCAGGCGCTGATCGAGGAAAGAATAAGCGAAGGGATAGCCGGGGGCGAAGGCCGTCCATTTCGAGCGCAGCGCTTCCAGTGATTCCCGGACGCGGCCGCCGCGCAGGCGCACGTTGAGATACGGCGGTATCTCCTGGGGCTGAACGATATAGGTAGCCCGGACGTCGCGGTGCAGCGAGCGGTAATGGAAGTTGCGCGCCACACCAATTACGGTTCCATGCTGGCAGCGCTTGCCTATCGGGTCTTTCCAGCCCAGGGCCTTGACCAGGTTTTCGCTGACAATGAACTCCATGGTGCCGTCCTTGAAATCCTGTGGGTTCGGCAGCCGGGAAAAATTGCGGCCGGCGACAATGCTGATTCCCATGGTCGCAAAATAGTCCTTGTCGGCCTGCAGGGAACCGAAGGCGTGGTCCTGCATCTCGCCGCTGTTGCTCTCCCATTTGAACGCATAACCTGTGAATCCGCTCCCCGGCACGGAATCGGAAAACGAAGCCGCCGTGACGCCGGGCAGGCGCAGGATCTCATTTTTGTAAACAGCGCCGCGCTTGCGCAAATCGGCATCCGTGACGTTGACCAGGACCACCGGGTCCTTGGTAAAACCCAGGTCTCTGTTCTTGATGAAGTCAAGTTGGCGGTTCATCAGGAAGGTCAGGGCGACGGCGCCGATGGCGATGACGAACTGCACCACCAGCAGCGACTGGCGCAGGAGCCGTCCGGCCGCCTGGCCGCCCGACCTTGTTTTCAAGGTTTTCAGCGGCGAGATCCGCGCCAGATAAAAAGCCGGATAGAGGCCGGCCAGAAGGCTGACAACGATCCAGATGGTCAGCAAGCCCAGCCGCAATAACGGGTTGGCGAGGAAATTCACGGTGAGCTGCTTCCCGATCACCTGGTTCAGCGGGGTCAGGGACAGGATGCCCTGGGCCAGAACGATTCCGGCCAGCAAAGCCAAAAAGACGAAAAACAGCGACTCGCCCAACAGGTGGACAACCAGTTGGCCATGGCTCGAGCCGATGACTTTTCTGACACCGATCTCTTTGGCGCGCTTGCCGGCCCGGGAGGTGGTCAGGTTGACGTAGTTCACGCCGGCCAGGAACAGGATCAGCAGGACGATGCCGCAGAACCAGAACATAAAGCGGGAATTGGCTTCGGCCTGCTGGGTATGGATGATGGATCGCAAGTGAATGGCAGTCAGGGGCTCGACCAGTGAACGGTAATGGATGCTGTCGCTGGCCGCCTGGTATTTCTCGTAGAACTGCCGGCCCTTACGGTCGAAGTCGGCGGCCGTGAATCCCGGAGCAAATAGGAAATACACTTCATCGCCCATGCCCCCGGACAGTTCCGACGGTTTAAAAAGTTCCGCCTGGTTGAGGCCCTTGAACTGGGTGGAGTAGGAGAGCAGGGCGGAGAACTGCAGCTGGTCGTTGTCGGGAGGATCGGCAATTACAGCCGTGACTTCGAACGGGTCCTGGTTTTCAATTCCCAGCACCTCGCCCAGCGGGTTCCTGTCGCCGAATATCTTCCTGGCCAAAGATCGGGTCAGCACAATGGTATTGTCCCGGTCCAAAGCGCTCTTTGGATTTCCATATACAAAAGCATGGCTGAAAACGTTGAAGATGCCGGGATCGGCCCAGAGGAAATTTTCCTCGGAGAAAGCGCGGTCCTGTTTCCTGACCAGTGTCTCGCCCAGGTAGCCGATGCGGACGAACGATTCGATCTCGGGGATGAAATCCTTCAGCAGCGGCCCGGCGCCCGGGTTGCAGCCGCTCTGGATGCTGGTCACGCCGCCGATGGTCATCTCCACGCCGTAGCGGAAAATGCGCTCATGGTTGGCGTGGTGGCGGTCGTAGCCCAGTTCACTCTGTACGAACAGCAGGCCGATCAGGCAGCAGGCGATCCCCAACCCCAGGCCGAAGATATTGATCAGTGAATGGAATTTATCCCGGCCCAGCAACCTGAACGTTTGTTTGAACAAATTTTTAATCATCCAGGCACTCCTTATTCATTTCTCAGGCTGTTCACCGGGTTGGCGCGGGCGGCGCGGATGGATTGATAGCTTACGGTCAGCATGGCGATGATCAGCGCCAGGACTCCAGAAAGCAAAAACAATCGGATATCCAGCGAGGTGCGATAGGCGAAATCCCTCAGCCAGCGGTTCATGACAAAGTAGGCCAGGGGCCAGGCGATGAGGTTGGCCAGCAGCACCAGCTTGAGGAATTCATTGGATAGCAGGCGGCTGAGGTTCAGCACCGAGGCACCGAGCACCTTGCGGATGCCGATCTCCTTGGTGCGCTGCTGGGTGGCGAAGGTGGCCAGGCCGAGCAGTCCCAGGCAGGCGATGGCGATGGCCAGCAGGGAGAACGCCGTGAGCAGCCGGGCCGTGTTCTGTTCGGAATTGTAATTCGCGGCGAAGCGTTCATCGAAGAATTCGTATTCGAAGGCCTGCCCTTTGGCGAGGCGTTTCCAGGTTTTTTCGATGGATTTGAGCAGAACCGGGATGTTGGTCGTGCGAAAGCGTACCGAGACCGTTTTGCCGAATCCGTCGGGGCCCATCCAGTGGAAGGCCAGCGGCCGGATCTCCTCGTGCAGGGACTGGAAATGGAAATCCTTTATCACGCCCAGGATGGTGATCTTGGTTTGCTTGCCCGACTGGTCGATCATCTGGACGATCTCCCTGCCGACCGGGTCGCTCAAGCCCATGACTTTCACCGCGGTCTCGTTGAGGACCACGCCCTGGAGGTCGCTCTGGCGGTCCTTCTCGAAGAAGCGGCCGGATGCCATCTGGATGTCGTATGTGCGCAGAAAGCCTTCGTCGGCATACATCGTCCAGAATAGATATTGGCCCACGCCGCTGACTCCGGGCACTGTGTAGACGTTGTCGCCGAAGGTCGGGTCGCCCATCAGGCCCGCCGAAGTACTGACGGCCATGATCTTGGGATTGGCAAGCAACTCCTGCTTGAAGGTCCGGACCTGCTTGCCCAGGTCATCGGTCTTTTTGACGACCAGCACCTGGTCCTTGCTGAAGCCCAGCTTCTTGTTCTGCATGTAATGCAATTGACGGTTGATGACCAGCGTGCCGATGATCAGGGTGATCGACAGGGTGAACTGGAACACCACCAGCAGGCTACGCAGGAAGGACTTCCCTTTGATCCCCCCCAGTTGTCCTTTCAGTACTTGTGCCGGCCGGAACGAAGAAAGATAAAATGCCGGATAGATGCCGGCCACCAGGCCGCTCAGGACAAGCAACGCCAGCAGGATCGGCAGCAGCCAGGGGTTGCCCTGGACCGTGATCTGCGCATTGGCACCGGCCAGCCGGTTGAAGAAAGGACGCAGCAGCATGGCCAGGACCAGGGCCAGGAGGATGGCCAGGAAGCTGGTCAGGGACGATTCAAAAAGGAACTGCCTGATCAACTGGCCGCGGCCCGAGCCGATGGCCTTGCGGATGCCGATCTCGCGGGCCCTGGTGGCGGCACGGGCGGTGGTCAGATTGACGAAGTTCACGCAAGCCAGCAGGAATACGCCGAAAGCGACCAGGGAAAAAAGGTACACGGTCGAGATATCGCCGTTGGCTTCCAATTCATACTCAAGGTGTGAACGCAGGTGGATATCTGTAAGCGGCTGCAAAAAATACCGATATTGGGCACCACTCTTTAACAACTGATCCCAGCTTACACCGAACATTTGCTGGAATTGCGGGCCGGCGTTGCGGCGGACGATCTCCTGGAGTTTGGCTTCCGTAGCTGCAGCTGAGGCGCCGGGGCGCAGAACCAGATAGGTGTAAAAGTTGTTGCCGATCCAGGAGGTGCTGCGGCTGTTTTCAAACACGGCCAGCGAGCCGACAAAGTCGTAATGAAAATGGGACTGGCGCGGTACGTCCGGCACCACGCCGGTGACCAGGAGGTCGCGGCGGTTGTCGGTGTTGATGATCTTGCCGAGGGGGTTTGCGGAGCCGAAGTATTTCCTGGCCATGGAACTGGTCAGCACCACATTGTTTGCCTGGCTGAGGGCGGTGCGCGGATCGCCCTTGATAAACGGCACGCTGAAGACATCGAAGAAAGTGGGGTCGGCCCAGTAGAAGCGCTCTTCGCTGAATACCTTGTCCTTGTAGCGCACCACCGGGGCACCGCGGCCGCCGCCGCTGAAACGGACAACGGACTCCACATCGGGAATCTCCCGCTCCATGGCCTCGGCCAGGGGCGCGCACGATACAGGGCCAATGAAAGTTTTGCTGTTCAGTGAGCCGACGATCCCGACGCGGTAGATGCGCTCGGCCCTGGCGTAGTGGCGGTCGAAGCTAAGCTGGTCGATGGCAAAGAGCGTGATCAGGATGCAGCAGGCCAGGCCGGCCGCGAAGCCGAAAATGGTGATGAACGAGAGCCCCTTATGCAGGCGCATGTTGCGCAGTGCCGCTTTCAGGTAATTTTTAAACATGGTTTTTCTTGAGAATTGTGATCAAATCATAAAAATGAAGACCACGATCAGCAAGAAAACGATGGCCTGGCAAATGAAAAGCTTGGCTTTTTCCCGGCGCAGCCGCCGGCTGATCTCCCCGGCCACTTCGCTAAGGTCTACCGTTGGATTCAATGCTATATGATTGCTCATTTACCCCTCCAACTTTTTTTTATCTGCAGGTTTCCTTTTTCCGCTCAGACATGGAATTTCTGGTTGAAATTCTCGGTGACGATATGGCCGTCGAACAGGTGCACTACGCGCTGGGCAAATTCCGAATAAGCGGGGGAATGGGTGACCATGACGATGGTCGTCCCTTCGCTGTGCAGTTGCGAAAGCAGGTTCATCACTTCGTCGCCGTTGGCCGAATCGAGGTTGCCGGTGGGTTCGTCAGCGAGGATCAGTTTCGGACGGGCCACCAGGGCCCGGGCCACGGCCACACGCTGCTGCTGGCCGCCTGACAGCTGCTGGGGGAAGTGGTTCTTGCGCGGGATCAGCTGCATGCGCTCCATGACATCGAGCACCTTTTTCTTGCGTTCGCCGCTGCCTACTTTCAGGTAAAGCAGGGGCAGTTCGATGTTCTCAAAAACGGTCAATTCATCGATGAGGTTGAAGCTCTGGAAGACGAAGCCGATGTTGGCCTTGCGCAGTTGGGCGCGCTGCCGTTCCGAGAATTTGGAAACCTCGTGGCCCACGAAGTGATATTCCCCTTCGCTGGGGTTGTCGAGCAGGCCGAGGATGTTGAGCAGGGTCGATTTGCCGCAGCCCGAGGGGCCCATGATGGCTACAAACTCACCCTCCTTGACCGTCAGGTTGATCTGGTTGAGAGCTGAAGTCTCGACCTCTTCGGTGGTGTAGATTTTTTTCAGGTTCTTGGTTTGAATCATTTTTATTCTCCTTGTTTATTTTGCATGGTTTATTTGAAAATCAGGCGTTCGTTGTCGCCGAAGTTATCATAGCTGGAGGTGACCACCCGCTCGCCGGGGCGCAGGCCGCCCAGCACTTCGAACACATCGGGATTTTGCCGGCCCAGGCGGATCTCCCTCTTGAGAGCGGTTTTGCCGTCCGGCTCGAGCACGAAGACCCAGTTGCCGCCGGTTTTTTGAAAGAAGCCGCCGCGGGGCAGCAGCAGCGCTTCGGCGACATCACTGAGTTCCAGGCGGATGTGCAGGGTCTGGCCGCGACGGATGCCCGGGGCCGGGAGACCGGGAAACTCAAGGTCAACCGTAAACTTCCCGTCCCTGACTTCCGGATAGACGCGGCTGACCACCATGCGGTAGGTGTTGCCGGAAAGTTCGAATTGCCCGGGTTTGCCCTTCTGGATGCGGTCGATGTAGAATTCGTCAATTCCGGCCCGGGCCTTGAAGCCTTCCGGAGCATCGATTTGTCCCAGCCGTTCGCCCGGTGATTTTGATTGCCCGGGTTCCGCCTGCAGGGAGGTCAAGGTGCCTGTGATCGGGGCGCGAAGGGTCAGGTTGTCCATTTTGCCTTTGGCTACCCCAAGATTTTGCTCCATGCGCTTGACAGCGTCATCGAGCTGAACGATCTGCTGTTGGCGGAAGTTCAATTCTTTTTCCTTGGATTCAAGCGCTAGCCGGAGTTTGTTTTTAAACAGTTCGTATTCGCCACCAGTATCTTCGAAATCATGGCGGGAAATCAACTTCTCTTCATAAAGGGATTGGTAGCTCTCATACTTGCGTTGCTGCTTTTGCACCTGAAACTCAAGATCAGCCAGATCGCGTTCCAGGGCCAAACGGGTTTGCTCAAAAAGCAGGCGGGTATTACGCAGGTTGTTGATCTGCTGGAACAGTTCGGCTTCGCGGTACATGATATCCATCAACAGTGACGTATTGGAAAGCTTTAGAATTTTGTCACCCTTCTCTACCAGCGTACCTGCCTCGATATAGACTTTTTCGACCAAGCCGCCTTCTTCGACATCCAGAAATATCGTTTGCATAGGCAGTACTTCGCCCATGACCGGGATGAACTCCTGGAAAGGGCCGCGCTGGACAGTGGAAACCGTCAATTTTTCGCTTTCGACGTTGAGGGTCGAGCGATTGCTTTGGAACAGCAGCAGATTGGCGACCAGCAGCACAAAAAATCCGGCCAGGGAATAGGTGATGATCCGTCGGGCCGGCCATTTCTTCTTTTTAATAATTTGATCCATGCTCATTGGGGCACCTCAGAATATATTGAAGCAACTATGATGCCAAATTTGCGGCAATGGGCTGTTGCGACCAGAATAATGCTCCTGGACTTAACAAATGCAGTCCGCGGCTTTGCCGCTTTCCGGTTTTTCTGTTAAAGAGAATTCCTGGGATGTCCGCTGGCGGAACAATACCTGTCCGTTTCCGGACATAGAACAAAGTGAGTTACTGGGAAAACGATGATTTTCTGGCTTACCGGGAACTTTTTTGGAATAAAAGCACCTACTTCACCATGAAAACCGTTACTGTTTTTTATTCATAGCGCAAACTTTCAATTGGATTCGCTGTTGCCACTTTTACGGCTTGATAACTCACTGTCAGCAAGGCAATCAATAATGCAAAAAAGCCGGACAGTAGAAACGGCCATATCGTCATATCAATTCTGTAGGCAAAATTTTGCAGCCATTTATTAATGGCATAGAAGGCAACGGGCCAGGCGATGATATTGGCAATGATTACCCATCTGCTGAAATCTTTTGCAAACAATATTAAAATTTGCAGGATGGATGCACCGAGCACTTTGCGAACGCCGATTTCTTTTGTACGGCTTTTCATCATAATTAATCCCAGACCAAAAAGTCCCATGCAGGCAATAAAAATTGCCAGTGCGGTAAAATAGCCCATTAATTGGAAGGTTTTTCTATCATTTTGATAGAGTGACTCAATCTTACTATCCAAAAAATGAAATTCAAATACTCCGTCCGGATAAAAACTATTGCAGACAACTTCAAGTCTGTTGATGGTGTTTTTGGCATTTGCGGAATTGACTTTAACTATGAGTTGGTGACACTGGCTATAATAGATCACAAACATTGCGGGACGGATTGTTTCATAAAGCGATTCAAAGTGAAAGTCTTTGATAACGCCGATGATTTTTCTTTTCGATCTCGGCCAAACAAAAACACAATCAACCGATTGCCCAATTGGATTCCCCTGTATCTGCAACTTTTTCACGGCAGTTTCATTTAGAATTACAGCTTCATCGGCATCGCTTTTGAGTTTACTTGAGAAAAGGCGGCCCTGCGAAGCTTCTATACCCAGGGTTTCAAAATAATCGTAATGCACGTGAACAAACGGCAAACCGATCCACTCGGTTTGTCCTTCAGGCATCAATGCTCCCTCGTCAGTAAGAGAATCTGAAGGAACACGTGAGGCGATAGATACACTTTTGATTCCACTCTCTTTCAGGAGTGCCTGTTTCAAGGCAGTATATTTTTCCACATCATCGGCAGTATTGTTAACTTCTGATATCAGCGTATACTCTTTGTTGAATCCCAACTCTTTATTTTGCAGAAAATGGATTTGACTCAGCATGAAAAGGGCGCTGCATATAAGAATAATGACAATTGTAAATTGAACACCGACAAGTAATTTTCTGAAATTCAATTTGGATTTGCCTGCGTTTGCGGAAGCTTTCAACGTTCTTGCCGGTTGTAAGGCGGCAAGGAAAAAAGCGGGATAAGATCCGGCCAGAAAACCTGTGATGATGACCATAGCAAGAATTTCCAGAATCGTGCCCACTTGCATCAGCGCCGCAAATGACAGTACTTTTCCTGAAAGTGCATTGAAAACAGGCAAACACACTGCAACAAAAACAAGTGCTATGATCAAAGCCATAAATAGCACTACGAATGATTCGCCGATAAATTGCATTGCCAGATGATTGCGTGATGCGCCTGCTACTTTTCTGATTGCGATCTCTTTTGTTCGTGTTGTGGCATTGGCGGTTAACAGATTGACATAGTTGAAGCAGGCAATGAGTAAAATGAGAAAACCGATAGCTGAAAAAATCAACACGTAGGTGATGCTGTTTTGCGGTTGAATGTCACCTAAAAAATGAGAGGAGTAGAGGTGAATATCTTTCAAGTTTTGTATTGAAAATTTAACTACCGGACTATTCGGCCTGGAATTACTGTGTTTGGCTATCAGTTCGCTGCATTTTTTTTCAAAGGCCGGTTGGGAGAATCGGTCTTGCATGACAAAATAGACCAGGAAATTTTGCCATCCCCAACTGTTCATCGATTCGCTACCAAATATTTTATCGGCGTCGGTCAGGCTTGCAATCAGCTCATAACGAAAATGGGAATTTTGCGGCATGTTTTCCATTACTCCGGTAATGGTAAGGTTCCAGGCATTGTCCAGTTTAACGACCTGACCGACAGGATTTTCATCGCCGAAATACTTGCGGGCGATATTTTCAGAGATGACCATAGTGGATGGCTGCTGCAAGGCTGTTTCAGGATCGCCCTGCTTGAATTTAAAAGAAAAGATACGGAACAGGCTGGCGTCAGCACAGGCAATTGCATTTTGTTTTTCTAAATATTTTTTATCTTTATACTGAACAATGGTTTTCCCTTGTACAAGAATTCGCGCACTGTCTTTGATTTCCGGAAGATTGTCGCTTAGTAATTTTGCCGCTTGCGGCGCTTGATAGGGATGCTGAGGCTGGCACAACCGGTAAATATTAGCCGCGTTTTTATTAAAGCGGTCATAGCTCAACTCGTGCTTGACATACAATAAAAGCAAAATACAAACCGCCATTCCGATCGCCAGGCCGAATATGCTTATGAATGCATAAGATTTGTTCTTGACAAGATTTCGGAATGCGCTTTTAAAATAGTTTTTAAGCATTTTTATTTCCTCTATGATTTTTATTTTTCCCTTGTCTCAAATTAGACGCGCCCAAATCCTTTTTAGTTGACATTTTTATTCTCATTCATACTTCAAACTTTCAACCGGATTGGCCCGGGCCGCCTTTATTACGTGCGAACAAATTGTGATGATCGTGACCAAGGAAACCATGGCCAAAGGATATAGAAACAATCCCGCTGAAAGATCTGTTCTCACCGCGAATGATCGCAGCCAATAGTTTATGAAAAAATAGGAAATGGGCAAGGCGATGGCAAAGGAGATGGATAGCAGTTGCAGAAAGTCTTTCGCCAACAGGAACATTATCCTTGGAGCACTGGCGCCCAGAACCTTTCTGATGCCGATCTCCTTGGTGCGCTGCAGGGCCATGAAAGAGGACAAACCCAAAATTCCCAGGCTGGTCACGACAATAGCCAGAAATGAAAAGAGGGCGAAAACTTTTCCGAACAGCTCATCCGCTTTGTATTGCTGGTTGTAATAATCGTCAAGAAAAAAGTATTCAAACGGATTGTCAGGGAAGAACCCGTTATAGAGTTGCCTGATTCCCTGAATGGTCGATTCCATTTTTTGAGTGTTCAATTTCAGTACGAACAATCCTCTCACATCCCTGCCCTCGGGCATGAAGCGGAATATGTGAGGTTCGAATGCCTGTTTCAATGATTGCTGATGATGGTCGGCCAATACACCGACAACTTCAAAGATGTCGTCCCAATAAATAATCCGCTGCCCGATGGCGGCCGCGGAGCTCTGAAAGCCCAGCCATTTGACCGCCGTTTCGTTGAGAATCAAGGCGCTTTTATCCGCCGGATACTCTTTGGCAAAGTTCCTTCCGGCTACGAATTTCAGGTCGAATACTTTCACATAATCATAATCGATCCCGACAATTTGATAATTCTTATTGTCATCTGTGCCCACCCGGCGAATAGCGCCGGCATCCCACCAGACCTGCCTGCCAGGCACATCCGTGCCGACACAAAAATCACTGATTTCCGAATTTTTAAGAAGCTGCTGCTTGAATGTTGGCAAGGTGCTGCCAAATGACGCGCCCCTCACTCTGGGAGCCCTGATAACCAATTTGTTTTCCATGCTAAAACCGAGATTTTGATTTTTCATGAATGATATCTGGCGGAACACTGTGAACGTGCTGATGAGAAGCCCCAAAGCCATCACGAACTGGAATACCACAAGGACTTTTCGCAAATTCATTCCCCTGACGGCGTTTCCCATTTTCCCTTTCAGGACGATCACCGGTTTGAACGAGGAGAGAACAAGCACGGGATATAAGCCGGAAAGGAAAACGCCAGCCAGCAACATGGCCAGAACGGTAAGCCAGAACCATTGCTGGGTCCAGATACCGTATGCCAAAGGTGTACCCGTGATCTGCCGGAAGAGCGGCAGGAACAACTTTACCGCCAGCAATGTCATAATCATGGCAAGCATATTGATCAAAACCGTTTCCAAAAAAAACTGGGCCATCAATTGGCCGCGGCCAGCACCGGCAACCTTGCGGATTCCCACTTCTTTGGCTCGGGCCAGTGAACGGGCCGTGGAAAGATTGGTATAATTTGCCCAGGCGATGGCAATGATAAAAATTGCGATCAGCGAAAGAAAGTTCACGGTGGCAAGGTCGCCGTTGACTTCATACTCCTGCTGAAAATTTGAAGTCAGGTGAATGTCCCGCAACGGTTGCAATTTGAGATCGCAGGTCAACTTATATGCCCGCAGCACATTTCCGAATTCGGCCTCAACGAGCGCGGGCAATTTTTTTTCAAAAGCCGAGGGATCGGCCTGGGATTTCAGCAGCAGATAGGTGAACCAGCCGCTGTCTCCCCATGAATTTTCTATATCCTTGCCGTAAAGGTCGAGAATATTGGCATAGGACAAAAGAATATCGAATTTCAAATGAGAATTTTGCGGAATATCCTTAAACACCCCCGTGACCTGGTAATCAACCTTTTTGTCGACACTGATGGTCTGCCCGATCGGGTTTTTGCCTGCAAAATACTTTCTGGCCGTTGCTTCGGAAATAAAGGCCCGATTCGGCTGTTTAATGCCGTTTACAGGGTCGCCGCTGCTGAATTCATATTTGAAAATCGCCAAGAAGTCAGCCTCGGCAAAATACATTCTCTCTTCAATGAACCTGTTTTCAGCATGAGAAACCGAAGCGCGATAGCGGAACAGGCGAGCTACTTTTTCTATTTCGGGATACAGTTCCCTGATCCGCAGTCCGGCGGGCGGGCAGCAGGATGCGAAGCGCACAGCCTGGCCGTCCTGATCGGCACGCTCGTAACGCAACCGATAGATGCGGTCGCTGTTTTCATGAAAGCGATCATAACTTTTTTCATAGTTGACAAAATACAGAATGAACAGACAAGCGCTCATGCCCATGGTGAGCCCCAGAACGTTTATCAGGGTAAACAGCTTGGTTTTCTTCAGGTTGCGCAGCGCGCTCAGCAAATAGCTTCTAATCATTTTTTAAATCCCCTTGCCTGAAGATCACGGCAAATGTTCCAGCGGCGAAAATGGAGCTTAGGATTGCAATTCGCTGATCAAAAAGACAGTTCATCTTCATTGGCGCAGATGAGAGGGCGGATTCATCACTTTAGCAATTTCATTAGAACCTTGCTCGCCGGAACGGAAATTTATTAAGTAGGCATTATTAATTTTTTTAAATATCACCATGCTTTAATGAAGCAAATATGATGCCAAGTTTACTGCTGCTGCCGGCAGTGACCCGAAAGCTGAGTCTGAAATAAATGCAATTCCCGACTTTGCGTATCCCCGCTTAACTCTGCCGGGGATGGGGGATGTCCGCTGGTGGAACAACCGCTGTCCGTTTTCGGACAGTAGCCAAGGGAATCTCCGGGGACTGCCGGGGGATTTCCTATGCTGGATGGGAACTTTTCCTGCGCTGTGTTATAATGGCAGAAAAATTGCTGAAATTTTTTTATGGAATGGGCAACGATGAAAAAAAATTTCGGAAAAATCCTAATCGTGGATGACGATGCCGATGTGCTGCAGGCGGCAAAATTTTTTCTTAAACAGCACGTGGAATTGGTGCGCACTGAAAAAAATCCGTCCTTGATCCCACAGTTGCTCAGCAATGAAACGTTTGATGTCATCCTACTGGACATGAATTTCGAACGTGACGTCAGCAGCGGTCAGGAAGGTTTTTTATGGCTGGAAAAAATTCTGTCCATCGATCCTCAGGCGGTGGTTATTTTGATCACGGCCTACGGTGATATCGGCTTGGCCGTGCGAGCCATCAAGGAGGGAGCCAGCGATTTCGTGCTGAAACCCTGGCAGAACGAAAAGTTGCTGGCTACGGTTTCAGCCGCCATGAACTTGCGTTCTTCCCGTTTCGAAGCGGAAAGCCTGCGCCGGCGCCAGCAGCAGCTCAGTGCCGATCTGGACCATCCTTTTCACGATTTTGTGGGTTCTTCCCCGGTAATGCTGGAGGTATTCCAGACCATCACCAAGGTGGCGGCCACCGATGCCAATGTGCTGATCATTGGGGAAAACGGCACCGGCAAAGAACTGGTGGCCAGAGCCCTGCACCGGCACTCGGCCCGGTCCAACGAAATTTTCCTGGCCGTCGACATGGGGGGGATCAGCGAAACGCTTTTTGAAAGCGAACTTTTCGGCCATGTCAAGGGATCTTTTACCGATGCCCGCAGTGATCGGATCGGCCGAATTGAATTGGCTTCGGGCGGGACGCTGTTTTTGGATGAAATCGGCAACCTGCCCTTCGGCCTGCAGGCCAAGTTGTTGCGCGTGCTGGAAACCCGGCAAGTGACCCGTCTTGGTGCCAATGCCTGCATCAGCGTCGATATCCGCCTGATCTGCGCCACCAACATGCCCATTGCCGAATTGGTCAACCGCAGACAATTCCGCCAGGACCTGCTGTACCGCATCAATACCGTAGAAATCCATTTGCCGCCTCTGCGTGAACGGCTTGATGATCTCAAACCTCTTTCGGAACATTTTACCGGACAGGTTTGCCGCAAATACCAAAAAGCGGCAAAAACCATCAGCGAGTCCGCTTTGAAAAAATTGGCCGGTTACCATTGGCCAGGCAATGTCCGTGAATTAAAGCATGCCCTGGAAAGGGCGGTTATTTTAAGCGATGCTCCCGTGCTGCAGCCGGGTGATTTCATGTTTGCCAATATTTCTGAAAAC
Organism: Chrysiogenales bacterium; assembly: GCA_004525465.1. Classification (GTDB taxonomy): domain Bacteria; phylum Acidobacteriota; class Aminicenantia; order UBA2199; family UBA2199; genus UBA2199. The sequence goes on from SPCN01000004.1 coordinate 13,768, forward strand.
GCGGAAGAACTGGCGTTCAAGGATCTGAACCTGGAGCAGGCTGAGGAAACCCTGATCCGTCGCGCCCTGAGCAAATACCAGGGAAATATCAGCCAGGCGGCCAAGGAACTGGGATTGACTCGCGCCGCCTTGTACCGCCGCCTTGAAAAATATGGTCTTTAAAGCCCGGGGATGGTTGTAGCGGCTATGAAAATCAGCAAGCGTTTTCGTTTCCAGGTCGGCTGGCGTTTGTTGTTGATCGCGGCCGCGGCAGGGTTTTTCTTTTACTGGCTGCGTGATCTCACCCTGGGGATACCGGTTTTGTTGGCCGCCGCTGTTTTTATTTACACGCTGGTTTCTCTGTTTAAATATATCGACCGTTCCAACCGCGGCCTGGCCCGGTTCCTGCAGGCGGTGCGCTATCATGATTTTTCACTTTCACCGGGGATTGAAGGCTTAAGCGGATCGTTTGCCGACCTGAATGCCGCGTTCCGTGAAATCAGCGGTCAATTCCAACGTGCCCGTGAGGAAAAAGAGGAGCAGTATCGTTATCTGCAAACCGTGGTCCAGCATATTGGCGTCGGGTTGCTTTCGTTGCGTGCCGACGGCGGCATTGACTTGTTCAACCATGCGGCCAAGCGACTGCTCCGTGTTTCCCACCTGCGCCACATCGCCGACCTGCCCCCGATGTTTCAACAGCTGCGCGAGGATATCGAGCGGCTGCGGCCTGGAGAAAAATCTTTGCTCAAACTGGATTTTCCCGATGAAGAACTCCAGCTGTCGCTTTCCACCACCGAATTTAAACTGCACAGCCAGCTTTACAAATTGATTTCATTGCAAAATATCCAGGTGGAATTGGAAGAAAAGGAAACCGAAGCCTGGCAAAGCCTGACCCGGGTGTTGACCCATGAGATCATGAATTCGCTTACTCCTATCTCTTCACTGGCTGCCACCGCTTCTTCCCTGCTGCCTGCGGCCGGCAGTGAAGGCAGTGCTGTGGATTCGACACGCAGCCAGGATGTAGCCGAGGCCTTGCAGACCATCTATCGGCGCAGCCATGGGCTGATGCGTTTTGTCCATGCCTACCGCAGCGTGGCCCTGATTCCCAAACCGCAGTTTAAGATCTTCCCGGTCACAGAGATGTTTCAGCGTATGGAAAAACTGCTGCAGGATAAGCTGACACGTCAGGGCATCACCTTCAGCGCTGAGGTGGAACCGCGCTCTCTTGAAATGACCGCCGATCCTGATTTGACAGAGCAGGTGCTGATCAATTTGCTGCTCAATGCCATGGAAGCGCTGGGCGGAAGCGAAGCCCCGCATATCCATCTTTCCTCGCGCATGAATGAACGCGGCCTGGTGGTGATTCAGGTCAGCGACAACGGTCCGGGAATCGAGCCTGAAGCCCGGGAAAAAATATTCATCCCTTTCTTCACTACAAAAAAGGAAGGCTCGGGCATCGGCTTGAGTTTTTCACGTCAGGTCATGCGTTTGCACCACGGGGTCATTTCGGTTCAATCCCAACCCGGTGCGGGTACGGTCTTTACCCTGCGTTTTTGAATCCAATAGGCCGAATCCAATTGCGTTGGCAATTTAAAAATGGAGTATCGCGAATAAAAAACAATACGCGCTGCGGTCTTGCATAGGCATCCGGGATAAATGAATCTGAGTCAGTCGCCGCCGCTGCGGTTGCGCCCTTGCCGCTTGCTTTGGTAAAGAGCATGGTCGGCACGGCTGATGAACAGGTTGGCTTCGGCTTCAGGAGTTGGCATCGTTGTGGCCATGCCCAGGCTGACCGTGACCACTGCCGCGATCGGCGATGCCGGATGGGGAATGGCCAGGTGGGCGATCGCGGTCCGGATGCTTTCGGCCATGGCCAGCGCTCCGTCATTTCCCGTTCCCGGCAGCAGGAGAAAAAACTCATCGCCGCCGGTACGCGCGGCCAGGTCAGCCGGACGCTTGATGTGGGCGCGGATGACCTGGGCCACTTTTCTGAGGCATTCATCGCCTTCCTGGTGGCCGAGGGAATCGTTGTACGGTTTAAAGAAATCGATGTCGACGGCGATTAAGGAAAGCAATTTTTTTTCACGTACGGCTACCGCCCATTCCTTTTGAAAAATCTCGTAGAAGGTGCGGTGGTTGGCCAGATCAGTCAGTCCGTCGTAGCGGGCCAGGTGCTGCAATTGCACTGTTCGTTCGTTCACCAGGTTTTCCAGCTTGCGTTCCCGCACTTTGGCCCGGTGCAGGGCCAGGAAAAACAACGCGGCCACCAGCAATATGCCGCTCAGAATAAAAAGCCAGCGGAACCAGGCGGTCTGATGGAAGTAGGGTCGCAGGTTGAAAGTCAACGCTGCACCGTTTCGGTTCCATATGCCGTCACCATTGCCGGCAATGACGCGGAAGGTGTACGATCCCGGCGGCAAGTTGGTGTAGAACGCGGATCGGCGATTGGCCGCCTGGATCCAATCCTGATCGAAACCTTCGAGGCGGTATGCGAATTGCATTTTGTCAACCTGTAAAAAGCTGATGGCGGTGTAATCAATTTCAATATTGCCTTTCCCCGGGGGGGCAGTCACCGTTCCCGAAGTCGTCAGATCACGGTCGTTGATTACGACTTTTTCGATGACCAGCGGCGGTTCGACCTGATTGATGCGCAGACGGTCAGGGTCGAACATGGTGAGGCCGCGGATAGTAGGAAACCAGATCCGGCCCTGGCGGTCGATGCATCCGGCCGGCTGAGCAGGGCCGCTGCTTTCGGTCACCTTGATGCCCTCGGACTTGCCGAAAGACACGCAGGGGATGCGGGACAATTTGCCCGCGGCATAGGCGATGAGGTCCTTTTTGGCCACGTGATAAATGCCCTTATTGCAGTTCATCCATAACCGGTCGCGGCGGTCCTCCAGGATCTGGAAGGCCTGGTCGCTGTACAAGCCGTCGCGGCTGGAAAAACGAACCACCTGCTCGTCATGGATCCAAAGCAGACCGGCGTGATCGGTGCCCACCCAAAGATCTCCATCCCGGTCGGTGTGGATGACCCAAACGGGCTGATCGGCAATGTCCTTGGCAACCAGTTTGCGGAAACGGCCCTGTTCCAGCACGGCCAGCCCACCGTTGTAGGCCCCTACCCAGATGCGCCCCTTTTTGTCTTCGCCCAGGGCGTATATATAGTTGTTGGGCAGGCCGTGGCTGGTGTTGAAATTGGTGATGCGTCCTTTTTCAATGCAATCGAGCCCGCCGCCGTTGGTTCCCACCCAGATGCGGCCACTGCTGTCAGCAAGGAGGGCGCGAATGATGTCGCTGGCCACGCCTTTGATTCTAGTAAAGACTTCGGGTTTTTTTCCGGCCGGCAAGCGGAACAGGCCGCCACCATAGGTTCCCACCCATAGAGCATTATCCTGGGCCTGGGCGATGGACCAGACATGGTCGCTGAACAATCCCTGGTTTTGGTTGTAGGTTTTCCATTCTCCATTTTGGAACCTGACCAGGCCGCCGCCGACCGTGCCAACCCAGATGTTGCCCTGGCGGTCCTCGAACACCGCGCGCACAGGGTCCACCGGCAGGCCGTTGCGGGCTCCGTACAGTATGAATTTGTCGTCCTTCAACTGAATGAGACCGTCGCGGGTGCCGACCCACAGGCTGCCTTCATTGTCTTCCAGGATGACCCGGGCTGACATCAGCCCGGCCAGTCGCTGGCCCATGACCGAGATCCGGCCGTCTTTCAGGCGGTTCAGCGGTTCCTGGTTGGTGCCGATCCACATGATCCCGTGGCGGTCCTGATAAATGGCGCGGATATCGGCAGACGAAAGTGTTTCCTTCAGGCGTTCGAAACGGCCGGCGCGGAAATTGATCAGCCCGCCGCCGCTGGTGCCGATCCACAGGGTCCCCTGCCGGTCGAGGTGCAGGGCGCGGATATCACTGTGAGGCAAGCCGCGGCCGGCGTCAAAAATTTCGATTTTCCCATTTTGGAAATGGTTGAGCCCCTTTCCGGTCCCAACCCAGATACCGCCGCTGCCATCGTCGGCCAGAGAGGTGATGTAATTGCTCGATAGCCCCTGGGCTGTGGTGAACTTCTGAAAATGGTTGTCATCCCAGCGATGCAGGCCGCCGGTAGTGCCGACCCACAGAGTGCCGGAACTGTCAAGGAACAGGCACAGGATGAAATGGCTCCGCAGCCCCTGGCGCTTGTCGAAGCGCTGGAAATGACCCTGGTTGTAGAGCAGCAGTCCTGAGGTGGTCCCCACCCAAAGACGGCCTTCCCGGTCCTCGGCCAGGGCCTTGATGCCGTTACTTTCCATTTCCGGAGTGTTGCTCTTATCAAAAACTGTGAATTTAAGACCGTCAAAGCGGGCCAGCCCCTCGTAGGTACCAAGCCAGAGGTAGCCGTCACGGGTTTGGGTCATGGCCAACACTGAACTTTGCGGTAAGCCATTCTCTGTGGAATAATGCTCCACGGTGTATTCGTCGAGTTCCAGTTTCGGGTCCAGCGCCAAAAGGTGAATTTGGCTGGCCGCCAGCAGCCATAGCGGCAAAGCCAGCCGAAGGAAGCGGTTCATTGTCATGTGCATTGTTTTTTTCAATTCAGTTTATAGCTGAAAAAGCGGTTATTTTCAATACGTGGACCTGATAAATCCAATCATGGCTTTTGGCCACGCCCAAATGATTGGCCTGGCAGCTGCTGCAGGCTGGATCGTAATGTTCAAAAATGCAATGAATCAAGGCCGAGGTGCCTGTCCCGGTTTTTCCTGGCAATGTAAACGATATGTCCTATTTTGGCTACAGTGTAGCCTTCATTCATTGGCATGAAATATGCTCACTTCTAGTGAAGCGTAATGAAAAATACGAAACATTATGTCAGGAGGAAAGCATGGGACGCAAAATCAGTGTAATCCTTTCGTTTTTGACCGTTTTTCTTCTGTTCAGCGGGTCCAATATGGCAGCGGTGGAATCCATCTACGGTCATATTTCCTTTGTCGACAACGAGGCCGCTGTCATTCGCGCCGACGGCAGTGAAAATCGGCTAGTGGTGAACCTGCCCGTCGTTCCCGGCGATACGGTGGCGACCGCTGCCAACGGCCGCTGCGAGCTGCAATTCGATAATGGCACCGTGATCCGCTTGGACGAGAATTCCCGCCTGCGCATCACCACGGTGCTGGCTCCGGCCCTGACCTCGAATTGGCGGGTCACCACCCTGCACCTGCTGCAGGGGCAAGCCTATGCGCTGCCCCAGACCTATAACCGCGAAATGTTCCAGATCATCACCCCGAGCGCGGCGATTCATTTGAAAAGCAGGACCAGCGCCACCATTCGCATTGACGCCGATCTCGGTACGTCTTTCTTTTCCGACCGCGGTAAATTCCAGGTTCTGTACGGGACCGACAACAAGTCTTTGAAAAAGATTACCGTCAAGGCCGGTCGGGCCTACGCTGTCAGCACGGCCAATACCCTATTGACCCGCGTTGAGAAACGGGGCCTGGAATTCACGGCTTGGAACGAGTACGTGGACCGGCATTTCAAGGAGCTGCATTATGGCGTCAACAATGTCCCGGCCAATTTGACAAAATTCAAGAACAAGGCCCTCCTATATTGGGCGGAAAAATGGTCATCGCTCTTCGGTGAATGGATCTACGACGAACTTTTCGGTTATGTATGGAAGCCGGCCGACGAGCGGTTCGCCTATGCCGAGCGTCCTTTTTTCCATGCCGATTTTGTGCGCCTCAACGGCCAGCTGTTCCTGGTGCCCCAGCAGCAGTGGGGTTGGGTGCCGGCCCACATGGGCACCTGGGTCTGGATGAAGCGGGGGTGGACCTGGATTCCCGGTGATTGGTTCCACCCGGGGATCGTCGATTTCCAAAGCAGCTACTGCTTCCCCACCCTGAATTATTACCTCCAGAAATATTTTCTCAATATCTCCACTCCGCATCCGGCTGCCGATCCGGAACTGCCGGAATATCGTCACCTCCGGCCTGTTCTGCCGTCTCCGGTGCTGAAAATCGTCAAAAAAGTACTCAAAGCTCCCGCCGGCGACTGGCAGAAACGGCTGGTCGAGCGCGCCGTCCCGGCCGTTGACGGCAGCAAGCTGCCTCCGCCCATCGGCAAGGAAAGGGGCCTCGTCCCCGATTCCTCCGGCCAGTTTGGCGAGACTCCCCGGCTGCCTGCCGCCGGAGCGGCAACTGGACCGACCGCTGAGCGGACGGTCGTTCGCGACTGGAATCCCGACAGCCGCTGGGCGGCGAGAAACGGCTACAGCATCCGCTATTCCAGTTCCAGAAATGCTGTGGTCTGCCCAGAACTGAAAATATTTTCCGACCGCTTCCAGGGCGTGGAACGTATGCTGCTCAGGGGAACGGCCGGCAATCAGCGTACTGGGACTTATTCACCCAACGCCATCCAGGGGCAGTCGGGATCAAGCTCAAGCCAGTCCTCCGATGGAACGGCTTCTGGAGCGGCCACTTCAAATCAGGGTGACACGGGGGAGCATGGGAAAGACGACAATAACGGCAAATAGATCTTTGTTGACAGGATCGTTCAATTAACATTCCTGGATCGGGTTCGGTCTGAGCCGGGAAGGCAGGCTGGGCCCGATGCCTGCAAAGTCCAGTAACGGTTTTTACGCTTCGGCCCGGCCGCCTTTCTTGGGTAAAATGAATGTGGCGGCCACGGCCACGGCCCCGGCCACGAAAAAAGTGAGCAGTCGCGATGTGATCCTGGCGTTCATTCCGCTAATGCTCCACAGGACAGTGAACAGCAGGCCGCTGATGATGGTGGCGATCACGGCCCGGCCGTGGTAGCGTTTCCAGAAAAGGGTGAAGAGGATGACGATGGAGAATGTGCCGCCGATACCGGCCCAAACATACCCTACCATGGTAAAGATGAGCCGGGTAGGGAAGACAAAGGCCAGGGCCAGGGCAATGACGGCCAGCAGTGCGGTGATACGCCGCGATCGCCCGAGGCAGTCGCTTCCCTCACGGTTTTTTGAAAGCGGCTTGATCAGATTTTCCGAAAGTTCCGAGGCGGACAGGATCAGCAGCGAATCGGCGGTAGAGACCATGGCCGCGATGGCGCCTGCGATCAGAATGGCGGCAAGCACCGGCGGGAAAAGTTTCAACAGGACGGCAGGAAGGACATACTCCTGGTCCGTCAATCCCGAGGGACCGAACAGGGCGATGCCGATCCAGCCGATGGCCAGGGCGCCGCAATAAGCGACCAGGGTCCAGGCAATACCGATATTCCTGGCCTTTTTTGCCTGAACTTTGCTTTTAATGGCCATAAAGCGCATGCTCAACTGCGGCTGACCGCCCAGGTAGCCGAAAAACCAGGAAAAGCCGGCCATGATCACCAGTCCGGCGGCGAATCCCGACGCGGCCCCGGTCAGGGAAAGGTAGGCTGGCCCGGCAGCGCTGAGGGCCTGGGGGATCGAGTTGGCGAAGAGACCCGGGGTCTTGGCAATCACGATAATGCCGACAATGGGAGTAGCGATCAGGGTGATGATCATGAGGATGGCCTGGATGCAATCGGTGTAAACGACGCTGCGGAAGCCCCCGTAAATGGTATAGGGGACGATGATCAGCGCTGTGATCAGCATCCCCCACTTGGCCGGGATGCCGAATAGGGTGAACAGGGTCTTGCCGCCGCCCAGGAATTGGGCGCCGACATAAAAGAAAAAAAAGAAAACTATGGTCAAGCTGGCAATTATGCGGATCCATTTCCCCATTTCACCGTGCTTTTTGGCGATGTATTCGCTGAAGGTGTTCACCTGGTATTTTTCGGCTTCGTCGCGCAGGCGCCAGGCCAGCCCGGCCCAGGCCGTGATGATGCCGAGCACGCAGCCGAGCGCGGTCCAGATCTCGGTCAATCCCGTAGCGTAGGCCATGCCGGGCAATCCCAGCAGGGCCCAGGATGATTCGCCGGTGGCCCTTTCCGAAAGGGCCGCTACCCAACCGGGAAGGCTGCGGCCGGCGATGGCGTAATCGCAGTCGGTTTTCACCTTGCGTCCCTGGTACAAACCCCAGAGGATCAACAAAACGAAATAGCCGATCACCACCAGCAAAATCTGTGTCTGATATGCCATGGACTCACCTCGATCGCTGTTTTACATTGTCAATTTTTAAATGATATTTTAGCGGAGGATGATTTTATTTTCAACAGTGCCGGTGCCAAGAAATTAAGCCGAGGGCAGATATTTAAAATTGTTGCCGCTCGCTTCAAGATCCTCCTTATTTGTACAGGCAAAGGTAGGCGCTTTCCTCGGCAACCTTGAGCTGGAATTTTTGGCTGGCGGGAACGGCAAAGGTCTGCCCGGCCGCAAAGGTCTCCCAGCTGTCTTTTCCCGGCAATTTGACCGTCAGGCTGCCGCTGATGACCCGCATGATCTCAAGCGTCTGCGTAGCGAACTCGTATTCGCCCGCGGCCATGACCCCGATGGTGGCAGGCCCTTCTGCACTGGTGAAAGCGATGGACTTGACCTGGCCTTCATAATATTCGTTGACTTTGAACATGTTGTCGATTCCTCCTTGCCATAAGTATTTTCTTGATTTTATCATATAAAATTGATATTTCCAGGGAATATTTTGCCGGCCGGGGCGTTAATAGGGTATGATGCAGGAAGCGGCGATAATGATCGAGGAGAGATTGATGAACGGTCCCGCTTCCATCCGGTCCCAGACTTTGTCCGGACAGGACCTGCTGGCCTTCAAGGACAAGGTTTTTTGCCTGTGCCTTGGTTTTGCCGGCAATGCCGGCGACGCCCGCGACCTGGCCCAGGACACCTTTGCCAAGGCGCTGGCTCATTATGCCCAGGACAGGCCGGAAAATCCCCAGGCCTGGATCCTGCGCATCGCCCGCAATACCTGCCTTGATCTGATGCGGCGCAGGAAAGTGCGCGGACCATGGCTGCCCGTCTCCGAGTCTGCCGCCGTCGACTGGCGCACGCCCGAGAGCCAGGCCGGCCGGGAAGAGGAGATGGGCATCGTCAGGAAGGCCGTCGCCCGGCTGCCGCGACGCCAGCGCGATGTGCTGGTCATGCGCGAATATGCCGGACTTTCCTACCAGGAGATCGGCCAGGCGCTGCACATCAGCCCCGGCACGGTCATGTCGCGCTTGAACCGGGCCCGGCAGGCCGTGCTGCGTTTTTACCAGGAGGAACACCATGGGAAAGCATCTTGATTCGTGGACGGAGATCAGCCGCCTGATCGCCAAGGAGAAAGAAACGGCTCTGGCCGAATTCCGCAAACAGGAATTCGATCCAAAGGCAAGGCCGGAAATTCGTTTCAGCGAACGCCCGTTGCGGCTGCTGGTGTTTCGCCCCGTTTTCATGGCTGTAGCCGCGTCCGTCATACTGTTCGTCGCCCTGGTTTCTTTCTGGTTGTTGCGGGGGAGCTGGCAAAATATACCGGCCGCTTCGGCACTCAATGAAATCCTGGCCGATTCCTTCCTCTATGGTTGGAGCGGCCGGCCCGTGACGGAAAGAGGCGCGGACGTTGCGCTGGATACTGCCGCCCCGTTGTTCAAAGCCTGGGCCGCAGCCGCAATGGAGCGCCTGGCCGCCGCCGAATCGACCGGCCACGCCGCTGCAATCGATCCGGAGGCTTCCGTGGAGCACGTTGATCCCGAGCAGGTGCGCCGGCGGATCGGGAGGGCGATCCAGGAAGGCGCCTTCGAGCAGCTGTTGCGGACCATGAGAGAAATTCATAACAAGGAGGCATAAAATGAAATTGAGAGTACTGGTTCTGACGCTTTCGCTTCTGGGCCTCGGACTGTGCGCCGAGGAGCCGGCCGTGCCGGATACCGCCGTGATGACAACCATTGCCCAGGCACCGTCCGTCGCCTTGGTCGCCGCGCCGGAGGCAGCCGTCACCCCTTCCACGGAGGTCGCCGCCCCGGCGGGGGAGCAGGCCCAGCTGAAGGACGGCTACGCCCTGCTCAATGGGTTGCTCACTCTTTTCGAGAACATCCCGATCCCGATCGTCAAAGTGAAGAAGACCCCCGAGACCGAGGCCAGGATGAGCCCCGGCCTGGTCGAGGTCGACAAGCGGCTGTCACAGCTGGGTGTGGACTCAAAGGCTGCCCTGGAGGCCGGCCTGATCGATAAGATCTTCTTCTACCGCTACCGGCGCCTGCTGATGCACTACAAGCTGATCATCATGCCGGTCGTCCGCGGCGAGCTGCTCAAGGAGCTGTTCCAGCGGGCCTTCGACGACTTCACCTGGAACGTCACCTATGAGCACTGGAGCTGGGAGGACAATGACGGCATCGCCAAGATGGCGGCGGCCACGGAGGAGGAGTTCGTGCAGATGATGATCTACCTCGACACACGCCAGAAGCGCGAGGAGCTCAAGAAGAAGATCGGCAAGCGTATGCTGCCCCCTCCGCCGGCCAGGAAGAAATCCGAGGAAAAGAAGCCGGAATAACGGCAGAAATTCATCTTTCCCCACTTTTTGAACAGAAACCCGCCGCTGCTCCAAGAGCTGGGCGGGTTTCTTTTTGAATGTGAGCCGATTTCAGGGGAAACAGGTTTTAACTATTTGTTTTAGTCGATGGCGACCATGACCGAGGAGGCCTTGATCACTGCATAGGCGGTCTTGCCCTTTTTGAGATTCAGGTGCGCCGCCGAATTCCTGGAGATCATGGAAACGACTTTCATGCCGCCGGGGAGTTCGATGATGACTTCGGTGTTGACGTTGCCCGGGTTGATCTCCGCAATTTTGCCCTTGAACACATTTCTGGCGCTGATCTTCATTCTTGCCTCCCTTGATGTAATGCGGCCGTGGCAGGGCCGATTCTCTCTATATATAGTATACCATTTTTGAAAATTTAAATAAAACGGCTGACAAAACTTTTTGGCCGCGGGCAGGGTCTTTGTCACGCCGGCAAGGCCGGGAAAGACAAATAAAATATCGGGATTTTATTGGTCAGCGCCAGGCGCCCAGGATGAAACCGGCGATAATGAACTGCAGGGAGCGGTAGCCGGCGTTGATCAGCGATCAGTCTTATTGAAACGCAATCATGGCTTCGCCAACCAAGTTTTTAATAAACAAATACTTTTTTTGATCAATTTTTGCCGAAAAATGCGTTTCAGGAGGCCAGGACCCGCTGCAGGTTATGGCGGAACTTGCGGCCCCAAATCCAGCATTTGCCGCAATCCATGACCACTTCATAATGGTAGGCGTCGTCGTAGCGCAGTTCTTTGATGCGGTCGATGTTGACCATGGCCGAGCGGTTGATGCGGATCACTCTGCTGTTCTGCAATTTTTCTTCAATGGCAGCCATCGACTGCCGCAGCAGGAACAATTCCCCGCCGCTTTGGATCCTGATGTAATTGCGGACCGCCTCGATGCACTCGATCTCTTCAGGCTTTAGGAAAATGAATTTTTTGCCGCTCTTGACGGGAATGCGTCCCATTGTCGGCCAGCTTGCTTCTTGTTCCATAGCCAAGTTATGTGTTGAAAACGGGCGCCGCACCACCAACAAAAGTTACATTTCTGCAAATGGGAAGAAAGTATGAGCGAAGTCCGGCTGCCGGCGGTCAGCCGACCAGGACGCGTATCACCATCACCCAGAGCGGCAGAGTAACAAAGGAGAGTAGGGTGGAACCGGCGATTACGCCCGAAAGCAGCTCCTCGTCCAGAGGGACATATTCACTGAAGAATGTGGTCATGGTTGCGGTGGGCATCACCGCCTGCAGCAGAATCACCTGGCGGCTCAACACATCCACATTGAAAAAAAGACGCATTACGGCCAGGGTCATGATCCCCAGGGCGAAGCCGCCGACCAAGCGGAAAAAAGATGCGGCCAGCACCAGGCGCAGTCGGGCGGCGGGCATGAACAAGCGCAGGTTCTGGCCGATGGCGAAAAGGATCATGGGTATGGCCAGGGCAGCGAATTGGCCGATGAAACGGTCCAGCGTTTCCGGAACACGTATGCGGCTGATGTTTAAGGCCAGGGCCGTAGCGGCCGTGGCAATCGGAACTCCGGCATGGCGGACCATGATCTCCAGGAATCCCCCTCTCTCGTCTTTTCCACTGCCGTTGTCAAAGCGGCGGCGCAAAAAAAATCCGCAGGTCAGGAAAACCGGCCAGAATAGCATGGAAAAAAATACGGCCCGGGTCAGGGCCCGGCCGCCGAAAAAAGAGACGATCACGCCCCAACCCAGGAAGGCGTAGTTGCCGGCGAAGACGGCGAAAGCGAAAGTCAGCCGCTGTTTTTCCCCGGCAGCAACCAGTGGGGATACCAGGCGCGCGGCCAAGGTATACAAAGCGGTCAGCAACGTGAAGGCCAGCACCATGGGCAATGCCTGCTGCAGGCTTTCGACGTCGGCCCGGTACAGGTTCTGGAAGATCAGGAAAGGAACGGCGACGCGCATGACGAACTTGCGCAAGGCGGCAATTTCATTTTCCTGGAAAAGCCGGAGCCGCTTCAGCAGGTAGCCCAGGGCGATCGGCAGTATGATGGCCAGCATGGTCTGGAGCATTGGCAAGTTCATCTTCAGGGATGCCGGTCCAGCGGATATTCCTTCCAAACGATCTCCAGGTTGGCAAGATGGCCGGCCAGGTTCTTTTTTAACTCCGGGAATGGCGCGATGGCATCTGCTGCCTGCAACTCCTCCAGTGTCCTGCCGGCCAGGCGGAATTTCCGGACCCTCGCCTTCAATATTTTAAGATAATTCAGGGCGGGTCGCAGGTCGGGATCGGCTATAGGCTGGTAGTGACCGGCGAGAATAAATTTCAGCGGCTTGCCGCCGGCCAGGATATCCTCCAGGCTGCCGATCAATTTGTCTAAATCGATCCCCTCTCTCAGAATCGGGAGCTCTTGGCCGTTGAATTCCCGGCGTGTGAAAAGCAGTCCCAATTCGGGAATGAAGATCGTCAGGTTGCTGCGGGTGTGCAGTCCCGGGACGTGATAGAGCTTGCAGGTCAGATCTCCGCTCGCGAAGGTTTCCCGGTCGCCCACAAGGTGAGCCGGCGGGGTCAGCTGAAAATCCTTTTCAATATCTTTTCGGACTGAGTCTTTGTACCTCTTTGCCGGCTCAAGCTCTTTGAGCGATCCTGTATACTCGAGCGCTTGGGCGCGGGATGCGGGAGAGGAATACTCTTTTATCATATCTGTTACGCAATATTCATGGCCGAAGATCAAGGCCCCGACGAACACCTGGTTGCCGAAGCTATGGTCCCAGTGGTGATGGGTATTGATCACATGGGACACGGGCTTGTGGAAGCGCTGCTCTATAATCCCCCGGGCTTTTTCAGCGGCCCGGGGTGATGACCAGGTGTCGACCATGATCAGCGACGGACCGGCGTCAATGACAGTCAGGTTGTCGTTCCAGGGTCCGCGCTGCAGGACCAGCACGCGGTTGCAGGGAATGATTTCCCGGATCTCCTCCTCGGCCGGCGCGATCACTGCAGTCAGGGCGAAAATGGCCATGAAACAAAAAAAACGCTTGGACATCAGAAAATTATATCGCTTTTTTGTCATGATGCAATGATTATAAAATAAAAATCGCAAAAGATGAATTTATAAAAAATTACTCGGTTTTTGGATTGGCGTCGATGGTGCCGTCGTCGTAACGGCCTTCGAGGCCGGTCACCCGGCCGTCTTTTTTGACGATCTTCAGCCGGAAATATTCGATCTCCTCGAAGCGGAAATAGTCCTCGTTCATGGGGATCATCTTCATTTTGGCTCCGTTCTCCCTTTGGTAGAACAGGCTGCCGTTCTCGAAGGTGATTTTCCGGGGACCGTAATCTCCGGCGTAGGATTTCAGTGTTTCCTCGGTAAATACGGCCGGGTGCAATTCGGCTTGCAGTCCGTCCAGCGCCCACTGGTAGGTGGATTTGATGCGTTCATCCTTTTCCTTGGCCGCCAGTTTTTCCAGGGCCAAGTTCCGGGCTTTGGCCAGGGCCCGGGCGGCCGGCACCTTGACGTCGGGTTCGATGCCCGTCCCTTCCCAGTTGCTTTTGCTGATCGGGTTGACGGCCCGGGCAAAGGGCACGCCGATGCCGAAATTGTCGTTGAGGATTTCCATGCGCACCGGGTGGGCGCCGCCGCCGGTGGTTTCACCGACGATGGTGGCCCGCTTCATGTTCTTGAGGTTGTAGGTGAATTCTTCGGCCCCGGAGAACGTGTAGCGGCTGGTCAGCACATAGAGGTCGGTTTCGGCCAGCTTGCTGCCGGGGACATAGGGCAGGGTCCAAAATTGTTCGGTCTTTTCGTCCATGCGGTAATAAAAGGAATTCAGATGCCGGGGCTCTCCTGAAAAGAAA
>SPCN01000054.1 GCA_004525465.1 Chrysiogenales bacterium
GACAACGACCATTATCGGCGGCAGCGGCAGCGGCAAGAGCGTCCTTTTCAAGCATATCATCGGCCTGATGAAGCCCGATTCCGGGTCCATTTTGGTGGAAGGCGAGGACATCACCAAAATGAGGGAAATCGACCTCTACCGCATGGTGGACATGTTTGGTATGGTTTTTCAGAGTGGAGCCCTTTTCGATTCCTTGAGCGTAGGCGCGAACGTGGCCTTCGGCATCAAAAATCGCAAAGATATGGATGCCGCGGCCATCGATTTGATAATCGAGCGCAGCCTGAACCAGGTCGGGCTCTCTGATATAGCCCAGTTGCTGCCTGCGGAACTCAGCGGCGGTATGAAAAAAAGGGTGGCCATCGCCCGGGTCATTGCCAAAGAGCCAGCCATCATCATGTTCGACGAGCCCACAACCGGCCTGGATCCAATCATGGCCGACATGATCAACGAGCTGATCATCAAGGTCAGCGCCGATCCGGGGATCACATCCATTGTCATTACCCACGACATGGTCAGCGCTTACAAGATCTCCGACAAAATCGCGGTTCTCTTCGAAGGGGAGATCATTGAAACCGGCAGTCCCGAGGAGATCCGCAACACCAAAAACGCCGTGGTCCGGCAATTCATTGAAGGCAAGGCCGAAGGACCTATCAAGATAAGGTGACAATATGAAAAAAGAAATTAAATTGGGAATTTTCCTGATGGTCGTGTTCGTCGTTTTTTCCTATTTCATCATCAAAACCGAATCCTGCAGCGAATTCTTTTCCAAGGGCAAACGCTATCCGATTTACGGCAAATTCGCATCGGTAGCCGGCATGTATACGACAGCTCCGGTGCGCCTGGCCGGGGTGAAGATCGGCCTCGTGGGTAAAATAACCCTCGAAGGGCGCAAGGCCGTGGTACGCATGATGATCAACAAGCGCTACCGTATCCTGGATGACGCCCGGGCCAGCATTTCAACTATCGGCTTTGTAGGTGAGAAATACATTGAGATCGTTTACAAGGATGAATTCAACAATCCCCGCACCAGGGAAATCGAGCCCGGGGGCGAAATTCTGGTGATCGAACCTTTCAACCTTGACGAATTGAAGGCTAAATTCGACAATATTTACGAACGCACCATCCAGATCACCGATTCCATCAACGAGATCATTTCCGACAAGTATTCCAAGGAATCCCTGCGCGCGTCTTTCATCAATCTGAGATCCATCACCGAAAAACTGAATACCATGCTCGCTGAAACCGGCCAGGTCGGCCGGGTCTTGGAGAACATGGACCAGATCTCGGTGAAAATGTCGCGAACCGTGGACATGGTGGATCATTTCGTCGAGGCAATGGATGCGGCTTTCGCCGACGACCAAAAAGGCCTGCTTGGGGATCTTAAAAGCACCAGCGAGAAGATCGATCGCGTCGCCGTCGACCTGACCCGGATCAGCGACGATCTGCGCCAGGGCAAGGGCACGGCCGGAAAACTGCTTCAGGACGAGGAATTGTATAAAAAGATCGACGCGTCGGTCAGTTCCGTCCAGTCCATGCTGCAGGACCTGGAAAAAAAGAAGAAATCCCTGGATGCCATCACCTTTAATTATGCCGTACACTTCGATTATTTTACCAGGCTTAAAAAGGCCCGCTCGGCACTGGGCATGGACATCTCCACGCCGGGCTTTCTGATCATGACCGAAGTGAACGAGGACCCGCTCAGCGGCGATCCGCGCTTCACCGCCCTGGGTGGAAAAAAAATCACGGCTTTTTCCGTGAGCGCCGGGTTGATCGAATCGGATCTGGGTGCGGCCTTGCGCCTGAGCATGCTGGACAACAGGCTGAGCCTCGACATATATGCCTACCGGTTCAACCGTGAAAAGAATCCGCTTTTGAAAACCATGCTGCGTTTTTCACTGTCGAAAAATATCCATGTCCAAGCCGGCTATTACGATCTGCTGCAGCCCCAGAACCGCGAATTCATGATAGGGATCAGTTTCGGTAACTAAAAATATGAAGAGTACCGGCAAGTTCGAATGCATCGAGTGCGGATTCCAAAGCCCAAAATACTATGGGCGCTGTCCGCAATGCCAGGCCTGGAACACCATGGTTGAAAGCGCAAGCGGGGAAACAGCCGCCGCCGACGAATCAACGCCGATAAATTTGCCGCAAAAGATCAGCGAGATTGATCCGCGCGAGATCGGGCGGCTGGTAACCGGCATGGACGAATTCGACCGTGTGCTGGGCGGCGGCATCGTCAGCCATTCGGTGATCCTGATCGGCGGCGAACCCGGAGTGGGCAAATCCACCTTGCTCCTGGAAGTATCGGCTCTGCTGTCCGCAAAAGGCAAGAAAGTACTGTACTATTCCGGTGAAGAATCAGCGCTGCAGATCAAGCTCAGGGCCGAAAGACTGGCCATACATTCCGACAACATTTACCTGTTCACCATAGGCACGCTGGAAGATCTGAAAAGCCATGTCCGGGAACTCAAGCCGGATTTTCTGATCATCGATTCCATTCAGACCATCACCTCCAAAAAAACCGCGCCCATGAGCGGCTCGGTTTCATCGTTGCGCTACGTGACCGCGGAGATCATCGAATTGACCAAAAAAAACGGCATTACCGTATTCATTATCGGCCATATCACCAAAGAGGGGCAGCTGGCCGGGCCAAAAACGCTCGAACACATGGTGGATGCCGTCCTTTATTTTCAGGGTGAGACGCAGACCGATATCAGGCTCCTGCGCGCCGAAAAAAACCGCTTCGGTCCAATGAATGAGATAGGCATTTTTCAAATGAGCGAAAAAGGCTTGACCTCGGTAAACGACCCTTCGCAAATATTGATTCAGAACCGCCAGGCGCCAGCTCCAGGGACCGCTATTTTTCCGGCCATGAACGGCTTGCGCCCGCTGCTTACCGAGATACAGGCCCTGGTCAGCGAAAGCCCGTTTGCCGGAAATCCGCGTCGCATTGCCATCGGTTTTGACAATTATCGATTGTCCATGCTTATATCGATCATTGAGAAAAAACTGAAACTGCCTTTTTATAAATCCGATGTCTTCCTGAATATTACCGGAGGCATGGTCATTCGTGAACCGGCCGCCGATCTGGCTGTATGTTCAGCCCTGATATCAAGTTACAAAAATATCAACCCCCGCCCCAATTCGATCATCATGGGGGAGGTCGGGCTGACCGGCGAGATAAGGCCGATCAGCTTCCTGGAGACCAGGCTGAAAGAGTCTATAAGACAGGGTTTTTCAACCATGTGCCTTCCGGCCGGACAGAGCCAGTCACCTAATTATCATGACATATCGGTTGTTTCCATCAAAAACATCCGTGATTTGCTTGATTTTATTAAAAAATAACCGTCGCGACCTTGGCCGCAACAATTGAAATTTTCCGCAAAATAGTTTACAATTAATTATTCATTAAACTATATTAAATTTCATTAAAGGAGATAACTTGATGTTCATTTATTTTTATAAATTAATATTCATTGTCATTTTCGGTTTAATCGGTTATACATACCCGCCGTTTCAAGGCACTTCCAAGGAACTGGGCGCCATGCTCGGCGCCGCTTTCGCCCTTTCACTTTTGCTGCTGGTTTTTAAAATAAAAAAATCCGAATTAAAGCACCTTTGGAGCGCCTCTCTGGGTTTGCTTGGGGGCGTGGCGATCGGTTGGATCATGTTCCAGCTGTTCAACTTGATTGCCATGTCGTTTTCGGCCTATGTATTTTTCAAAGCTCTTTTTCTTTTCGGTATTCCGGTGACCGGTTTTTTCATTGGGATCAGCAAACCCAATATGTTCTCGCCACTGAATATCAAGGAATTTTTTCGGGGCAGCAGTGCTTTCACCCAGTCTTATCTTCTCGATACCAGCGCCATCATTGACGGCAGGATGGTTTCCATTGCTCTATCGGGATTCGTCGAAGGCGAATTGATCATCACCCAGTTTGTTCTGGCCGAGCTGCAATTCATTGCCGATTCCAGCGATCCCAATAAAAAACTAAGGGGGAAAAGGGGATTGGATGTCATCGAACAGCTGCAGCAGAATAAGGAAATATCGGTAACGATTTTGAATAAAAATGTTCCCGGCATAAAAGAAGTCGACCAAAAGCTTGTTTTATTAGCCAAGGAGCACAATTTCAAGGTCATTACCAACGATATTAATCTGAGCAAAATCGCCAAACTGCAGGATGTCAAGGTTCTGAACGTCAACGAGTTGGCCTTCGCCCTCAAACCCATTGTTTATCCTGGGGAGAAATTGCAGATCAAGATCACCAAGGAAGGAAAAGAGAAAAAGCAGGGGTTGGCCTACCTGGAGGACGGAACCATGGTCGTGGTCGATGATGCCAAAACTGACATCGGCCACGAATTGGAAATAGAAGTGACTTCGGTTCTGCAATCGACATCAGGCAAGATCATCTTTGGTAGAAAAACATCATGATAAAAATCCGTTCAGGAATCGGTTACGATATTCATAGGCTGGTCCGTGGAAACGGGTTGATGATTGGCGGAGTGAAAGTCAGCGATTCCCTTGCAGCGCATGCCCATTCCGATGGAGACGTGCTGATCCATTCCCTGATCGACGCTTTGCTGGGGGCCATGGGAGGCCAGCCCGATATCGGGGAATTGTTTCCCGACAACGATCCGGCCTTTAAAGGCATTGCCAGTTCAGTTTTGCTGAACAAAGTTAAGCAATTGCTGGCTGGCAACAATTTCGAAATACTCAACCTGGACTGTGTTCTGGTTATGGAAGAACCCAAGATCAGCCCCTTCAAAAGAGAAATAGTAAAAAATATCACCAATATATTGGGGATTCCCCAATCTGATTTCAATTTAAAAGCCAAGAGCAAAGAAAAACTCGATGCCGTAGGCAGGGGAGAGGCGCTCGAATGTTTCAGTATGGCCATGATCCGCTTGCAGAGCAAGTCAACGGAAGGACAATGAGAGTGTTAGTGTTAGTTAAGAAATTAAACCAAACTGAAAGTGTTTTTGCATATAAAAAATGCTATGTAGGGGCGGGTTTGCAACCCTCCCGGCAGATGAATTACAAATGGGCATAATTCCGCTAATAACCATCGTCGGTGTTCCCAATACCGGAAAATCCACTCTTTTTAACCGCATTCTCGGCAAAAGGAAAGCACTGGTTCATTCCCTGCCAGGGATGACCAGGGACATCTTCCGCCAAAAAGTCAAAATAAATGAGCAATGGTTCGCTCTGCAGGATAGCGGTGGGTTTTTCCTTGATAAAGAGATCATAACCCTTGAAATCAACAAGAAAATTTTAAGGGCCGCTGAAAAATCGGATCTGATCATATTTTTATTTGACGGCAAAAGAGAATTGCTGGGATATGAAAAAGATCTGTATCTGCAGATTAAAAGGCTGCATAAGCATATTATCCCGGTATTGAACAAAGTCGATAATCTTGATCGATTCATCCCGCCATCGACATATTTTGAATTAAAAACTGATTTTGTTTATATTTCCGCCGAACACAATCTTGGGGTGGAAGTTCTTCTCGATCAAATCACCCGTCTCCTGCAAAACTCGACACCAGTTGTTCCTGATCTCAACAATGCCCCCAGGATAAGCATTATCGGTAAACCGAATGTAGGCAAATCTTCCATCATTAACAAGATCTTGAATGATGAATTGGTTATCGTCAGTCCCTTGCCGGGCACCACCAGGGATTCCATTGACCTGGAAGTAATACGCAACCGCCAGAGGTTTATTTTGGTGGATAATGCCGGTATCAGAAAACTGCAGAAGATCAAGGAAGACACCGAAAGCGCCGCCGTCATCCGTGCTGAAAAAGAAATGCGCGCAGCAGACATAATTATTTTTATTATCGATATCTCCAAGCGTGTCGATCAAAACGATCTTTTGATCGCCCAAAAAATCGTCAAGGCAGCCAAACCGGTGATCATTGCCGCCAACAAGGCCGACCTGCTGTCCGAAAACACAGGCAGCAACAAGTTCTTCGCTCAAATCCATAACCGTTTCAATGCCCTT
This sequence comes from Chrysiogenales bacterium, assembly GCA_004525465.1. Lineage (GTDB taxonomy): Bacteria > Acidobacteriota > Aminicenantia > UBA2199 > UBA2199 > UBA2199. The sequence goes on from SPCN01000054.1 coordinate 5,999, forward strand.
TATTTTGCCGATTTTATTGCCGTTTCCGCCAAAACCGGCAAAAATATATTTCAAATGCTGGATCTGGCCGAAAGTGTCATGGCCAAGTTGGATGAAAAAATTAAACTTTCGTCATTCAACGAATTGGCAAAAAAGCTGCTGCGTGAAAGAAAACTGACTACATCAGATCACCGCATATTCAGTCCCAAATACATTTCCATTGAGTCACAGCGGCCATTTTTCATTAAATTTCACTGTAAATCTCCTTTAAAACTCAAAGCGGCTGATGAAATGTACCTGAAAAAAAGATTTACCCAGGAATTGCATTTTCAGGGCATACCCATCTTTTTCAAGATTTCCGCATCACGCTAATCCCTATATCGCTTAATTTTTCTTATTTTTCGTTTTATTTTTTCACTGACTTTGTTACTTTAATGTCGACATGTCGACATGGCTAACAATCTTACTCATTATTTCTATTGACATTCGTATGTCAATCATTTATCATGACCTGTCCAATTAAGGAGAAAACGTGATCATCACCATCGCCAATCAAAAGGGTGGCGTGGGCAAAACCACCTCATCGATCAATCTGGCAGCAGCTTTTGCGTTGATGGGCTATAAAACACTTCTTATTGACATGGATCCGCAGGCTAATTCCACGGTTACTTTTGTGGATCGCAGCGAGCAAAAAAACTCAGCGTTCGACCTGCTGGAAAATCCGGAGTTGACCTTCGAAGAAGTGGCGCTGCAAACAAGCATAATCAATTTGACCCTGCTTCCGGCCTCGATCGCACTGGCAAAACTGGAATCCAAGCTGGTAGGGGAGATCGACGGTCATTTCCGCTTGAAGGACAAGCTGGATACGTTTAAATACAAGTTTGATTTTATCATCATTGATACACCGCCAACGCTTGGCTTGATCACCATCAACGCTTTTGTCGCGGCCACTCATTTGATTATCCCCATCCAATCTTCATATTTTGCCCTTGAAGGCACCGATGATCTGCTGGAAACCTTTGAAAAAGTAAGGGCGCGCAGCAATCCGGACCTGACTTTGCTGGGAGTGCTCATCACGCTGTACGACAAGCGCATCGTGATCGCCAAGGATAGCGAGGCCCATATTCGCAAAGTGTTTGGCGATCGAGTGTTCAAAACCATAATTTCAAAAAATGTCCGTCTTGAGGAAAGCCCTGCTTACAAAGAATCGATATTCACGTTTGCCCCCAATTCAAGGGGAGCGATAGAATACCAGGAGCTGGCTAAGGAAGTCATCAAAAATGCCTAAAAAAGTCGGTTTGCCGGAATTCATTAAAATGAAACATGACCACCATCTGGTCGATGAAATTTCGCTGCGAACAAAAACACCGGTCATCAGGAATATCCCCATTGAAAAGATCGTCGCCAATCAAATGCAGCCGCGCCGCGATATGGGTGATCTTGCCGAGTTGACTGATTCAATCAGGGAAAACGGGATTATTGAACCGGTCATCGTCAGGCCGAAAGACGGGAACTTCGAGATCATAGCCGGTGAGAGGCGTTTCCGTGCAGCCAGAGAGGCCGGAATGCACGAAATTCCCTGCATTGAACACGACGTTCCGGATAATGAAGCCCTGGAAATGTCGATCATCGAAAACATTCAGCGCAAGGATCTCAACGTGTTCGAGCAAGCTCAGTCCATCCATTCATTGGCCGAGATCTATGGTTACACGCATGATGAAGTGGCAAAAAAAATAGGAAAATCGCGAGTGACTGTAACTGAGCTGGTCCGCATCACCGATCTGCCCGAGGAAATAAAACAAAAATGTCTCGAATTGGGCATTGATTCCAAAACATTTCTTCTGGAACTCACCAAAGTGGAAGACCTTGAAAAAATGGAAGCGATATTACTCCAATACGGACAGAAACCATTTTCCCGCGACACAATCAAGGAGCAAAGGAAAAAGGAAACTCCCAAAAACTTCTATTTTAATTTTGTTTCGGAAGATAAAAAAGTCAAAATCAATTTTCATTTTAAACAGGAAAAAGTTGAGAGAGACAAGGTCATTGCTGTTCTGGAAAAATTGATTCAAGACATAAAAGAAAACAAAATCAAGGATTTGGGCTGATTTATTAAAAAAAATAGTTATTGGTTTACATAATCTATCTTATCCGACGTAACGTTCGAGATAAAAACTGACCAATCTCTGGGAATAAGTGCTAATGCTTTGTTTATATATATTTTTCAAGGCTCTCGATATCGAATGGGTTTGATTAATCAAACCCCTATTGCCGACTTTTGGATCGATTCTTTTCTGAGCAATTGCTTTCGCTAACACATGAATTTCGTTTTTAGAGCTCTTGTGGGGCTCGATCTCTACTCGTAAGGCAAAGTGTCGACCGGACTCTATTTGGCTGCCTGAGAGGCCGGATAGATACCGAAAAACAGGCCAATCGACGTGAATACGGCCAAGGCGGCAACCATGGAGAATAAATTTACCGCTAAAGTTTTTTATTCTATACAAGAGCGCTTTGTTTCAACATGATGAAATTAAAAATGCGCTTGCCGGTTTTACCGTCGCGGCGGTAGGAAGGGAAACGTCCTTTTGAGCAATAGGTGCAAATCCCGCTGTCGCGGATACGCTCAGGGAGGATCCCGGCAGCTCCCAGGGAAAGGATCAATCCATACTTGAGGTCCATGGAATATTTGCCGCCGCCCAACGCCGAAAATATCCTGTCGGCATAGGTCTTGTCCCGGAACAGAACCGGTAATTCCTCCCCCACTTCGTAACATTTCCTTTCAATGGCCGGGCCCAGATAGAAATCGTATTTCGCGGAATCATTGCCCAGCAGCGAGATAAGCTTTGCTTCGATGCCCTGGTGCAGGCCGCGCCAGCCGACATGGATGACGCCGCCGCGGCTCTGCTCATGGTTGAAGAAAAACAGAGGCAGGCAATCGGCGGTTTGGATCACGGCAGCCGCTCCCGGCCGCTGCAAGATCAGCCCGTCGCCTGCGGCTGTCGGCAGCCAATCCGCCTGGTTGAGGATGATGTCGGAATGAACCTGTTTTAAAAAAAGGAGCGGTTTCCCCGCCAAAAAACGTTGCAGGGCGGTAGAGGTAAACCCCATTTCTGTGTAACCGAAAAGCAGGCGCTCATTTTCAAAAACAGTGAGGCCGTGTCCCTCGAAAATCCGCTCACTCAACTCAATCAAGGCTGACGTCCATGCGCTTGATGATATATTTTCGGACGGCCCGGTTGTGTTCGGCCAGGGTTTTGGAAAAATAGTGGCTGCCGGCGTCCTTGGCCACGAAAAAAAGGTATTCGCTGTTTTCGGGATACAGGGCCGCCTCCAGCGAGGCGTAGCCGGGATTGGCGATGGGAGCCGGCGGCAAGCCCCGGTGCAGGCGGGTATTGAAGGGGGAAGCGAATTTCAGGTCATCCCAGCCCAGTTTTCCCCGGTAGCGGTCGATTTTCTTCAGGGCATAGACAATGGTGGAATCACAGTCCAGCAGCATGTTCTTCTTCAAACGATTATGAAAAACCGAAGAGACCAGGAAACGTTCATCGCGGTTGGCGGTCTCCTTTTCGATCAGTGAGGCCAGGATCACCGCCTGGCGCGGGGTAAAACCGATGTCGCGGGCCCGCCAGACAAATCTGTTGGTGAAGTTGCGGCGGAAGTGGTCTACCATTAAGGCAACCATTTCCCGGGCCGTGAAGTCGCGGCGCACCAGGTAGGTGTCGGGAAAAAGATAACCTTCCAGGTCCGCGGCAGCCGGGTCAAGATCGCTGATAAGCTTGCTGTTGCGGGCGGCATTGGCAAATTCCACGGCCGGAAACAGGCCAGCCTCTTCAAAAATTCGGGCGGTTTCTCCGATCCACAGTCCTTCCTTGACCGTTACTTTATACAATAACGCCTTGCCCTGAAAAAGCTTTTCAATGACCTGGCGCATGGTGAGCGGTCCGTCAAAAAGGTATTCGCCCGCTTTCAGCTTTTTATTTGCGAAAAACATGCGGTAATAGCGCCTGAAATATAAAGCGCGGGAAATGACTCCCTGGCGCTGCAGTTTCCCGGCGATTGTCGCCACACTCATGCCGCTGTCGATCTGCACCACGGCGCGCTGGGCGTATCCCTGGAATGGTTCGTAAACATTGCGGTAGATATTGAATCCAAACCAGGCCAGCACGATCAAAATCAGCAAAAACAGAAACAGGATAAATTTTTTCATGAATGCTCGAAATATTTTTGCAGGATCACCTGGGCGGCCAGCGCGTCCAGGAACGTTTTGCGCTTGCGAAAATCGCCGGGGATATCCCTGCTCATTTCTTCGGCCGCGACACTGCTTAATTTCTCATCGACCAGGGTGACGGGCACGGCGATGCGTTTGCGCAAAAAATTTACAAAGCGGTCCACCTGGCCGCAGGTGCGGCTGGGGCTGCCGTCGGCGTGCAGCGGATAGCCTACCACGATATGGCCGATCTCGAACTCCCCTACCCGCTTCAGTATCTGGGCCAGGGCCTCCTGAATGTTCCCGGTGGCGAACTGCCCCAGCGGGGTGGCCACCCGGGTCATGGAATTGCCCACGGCCAGGCCGATGCGCTTGCTGCCGTAGTCAACGGCCAAGACCTTCATCGACGTTCTCCTTGCGTTGCTTGAAATAGTCAAAGCCGTAGGCGATCAGGCGTTCAAGCAGCTCCGTGAAGGAAATGCCCTGCGCCTGCCACAGCTTGGGGAACATGCTGATGGCTGCAAATCCGGGGATGGTGTTGACCTCGTTGATCAGGACCGTGCCGCCTTGCTTTTCCAGGAACAGGTCGACGCGGGCGTAGCCGTTCAGGAACAGGCTGCGGTAGGCCTTTTGGGCGGTCTTTTTTATCCTGGTTTCGAGTTCGTCGCCCAGGGTCACCGGGATGCGGAATTTGGTCTCCCCCTTCAGATATTTGTCTTCATAGTCATAGAATTCCCTGGAAGGCAGCAGTTCGCCCGGGCTGGAAACCAAGATCTCGTGGTTGCCCATGACCGAGACCTCGAGTTCGCGCATCTCGATGGCCTTTTCGATGATGACCTTGTTGTCGTAGCCGAAGGCGAAGTCCACGGCGGCCAGAAGTTCCTTTTCATCCCTGGCCTTGCGGATGCCCACCGAGGATCCCAGGGAGCAGGGCTTGACAAAAACCGGGAAA
>SPCN01000456.1 GCA_004525465.1 Chrysiogenales bacterium
CTATTGAGCCAAGCCGATGATGAATTGCATGGACGCAGAATGTCTTGATACCATCAAACAGAGAACTGTCATTTCAAGACCTGACCCCAATGTCCAAGCATCGCCCCCAATTGCCTCTTAGCGAATGTCTAATATCGAGACCTGACCCCGTTTCCTTTCCCTTGGAATTTTTGAGATAATTGCCATTTTTTTATATTTTATAATATATCGGATTGTGAGAATAAGCCTATAAGGAGGTTAGGATGCGAAAAACGCTGATTCCATTCATGTGTATTTTGTTGGTTGCTTTGGCTGCCTGTGATCCCTATAAATACCCGGAGCACAAGGCGTTGTATGACTGTCTGTTCTCCTGCACTGGAGGAAATCTTTCAAAAATGCGGTCCACATTGACAGGAGAAATAAAAAAATGGCTGCCGCCGCTGGCTAGTCAAATAACGTTTAAAATGAACCAAATGGGAATGGCTGCCGTGAAATTTAGAATGGACCCCCCGAAAGTTATCACTTTTAAATATCCACCAGTTGACGGTGTTCTCACAATTCAAAGCATGGCAGAAGTGGATATTTATTACAACTCAGTAAAAATACTTACAGCCAGTACAAAAAAAATAAAAAAAGAAGTTTACCGCAACCGTGATGGACCCGCTGCACTTTCTATTGAAGGGAGGGTTCATCGAGTGCAGCCGGGAAAAAGCTTCGAAGGATGCTGGATCACCGGCTTCAAGAACACCTGGAAACAGGGCCTCACTGCGGCGAACTGGTACAACAATTACTTCTGGACATTGGTTCACTGAGGTCGCCTGCGATCGGCGACGATTCCCTGAATTTCGCATTGGACGTTTTCAAGGCAGCAAGGATCGTCCCGGCTTCATTCTGCCCGATCTTGGTCAGAAGCGGAATAACAGGCCCGTCGGCAGGCCCAGGCCGCCGGTGAAAAATTTTGAGTCACAAAGTCAAGCACCTTCCCCAGACCTTTTCCATGGTTAAAAACTGACATTTCAAGACCTGACCCCGGAGGCTTTCCCGTCCCCAAGCTTTTCTGAAGATCATGGACGGGTCGCCAAAGAAAAACCGGTTAGATGACTTTGATTTATTATAAAAATCAACTAGGAATAAGCATGTATTGTATAATATGCATAAAAGAAAATGTTAGCCAGACAAGGACTGCCACAGGATGAAGAACCAGTACTTCGGTGACATCAACGACTACCGCAAGTACGGACTCCTACGCGCCCTTCAGTCGACCGGGGACGGCAGCCTTCTGGTCGCTTGGATGCTCACGCCTGACGACGGCGGTCAGGACGGCGGATTCCGTTCCTACCTCGAGGATCGTCCGATCTGGGCGAACTATGATCCTAGCCTCTTTGTTGGTCTGGCCGACCTGCTTCGATCGCCATCTCAGCGTTCCGTGTCGCTCATCGAGAGATCGGGGCTCCTACCTAGGACGCGGTACCACACCGCGGTGGTTCCCGACGGGCGCTCGGAACGTGATGGCTGGCGAAAGGACCTGCTTCGCGCGGCCTCCGGAGTTGACCTTGTGTTCCTCGATCCGGACAATGGGATTGAGGTGCCGTCGAAGCCCGTCGGTCGCAAAGGCTCTTCGAAGTACGTCACCTGGCGAGAGATCCGATCCCTTTGGAAAGCAGGCTGCTCGTTGCTCATCTACCAGCACTTCCGGCGCGAGAAGCGCCAGGCCTTCACCCAACGGCTCGTGTCCGAGCTGGGGAGGTGCACTGGAGCGCGCTTCACGGAGGCATTCCGCACGTCTCACGTCCTGTTCCTGCTGGCTGCACAGGATCGGCACGCGCAGCGATTCGGAGAAGTGGTGCCGCTGCTCTCAGAACGATGGAGCGGTCAAATCGAAGCCATGGGGCTGGCTAAAAGGAACCTGGGGACGGATTGTGAAAATATGAAAATGATCACAAGCTCAACTCTAAAATAAAAACAAATTCACATTTTCACAATCCGTCCCTAAGCCCCCCAATAATCAAATGTAATAATGAAAGACCTGACCCCAATGCCCTAAGATCATTGCCAGGTCCCGGCTGAAGCCGGGATTGATCTCGATGGGTGTCTGGAGCAAAACATTTACGTTTTGTAACCAATAAAATAGATATCGACGGAAGCAATCTTTTTCAC
>SPCN01000006.1 GCA_004525465.1 Chrysiogenales bacterium
GATTTTCAGCGGTTTGGTATCTTCTTTTTTTTCTTTGCCTGAGCTGCTTTTTGTTTTCAGGTCGACATCCATGGTTGGGTCGATCTTGCCTGGCAATGGTTCGCTGCCGCCGCTCAAGGAGCTCGCTTTTTGCCAAAGTGCGAGCATTCGCTTTTCGATATTCTCCAAGGTCGGGATATTTTCTTTTTCAATTTCCCTTTCGGCTTCGCGGATCAGGGTGGCGATTTCGCCTTTGATCTCCCCCGGCAGGCTGCTGCCCCGGCTCAGCTGGTTGAGGGAATAAATCTGGTTGATCACTTTGTTCTTTTTAAGGATCGTCTCTCTTTTTTTCAGATCCAATTCGGACAATTTCTTTGCTTCTTCCCGCAGTTTTTCAACCTCTTCCTTGCTCAGCAGGCCAGACTGGGTGATCAATATCTCTTTTTTGTTTTTACTGGAAAGATCCATGGCCGAAACATTCAAGATGCCGTTTATATTGATGCTGAACGTCACCTCGATGCGGGCTACTCCTCGAGGGGCGCGTTTGACGTCGAGCAGAGTGAATTTCCCCAACAGCTTGTTTTCCTCGGCGATCTCCCTTTCGCCCTGGAAAACCTGGATGTCCACCTCGGCCTGGTTGTCTTCTACTGTCGAAAAGATCAGGCTGCGGCTGACCGGGATGGTCGTGTTGGCGTTGATGACGCGGGTGAACGCCCCGCCGAAGGTCTTGACACCCATACCCAGCGGCGTGACATCGAGCAGCAATATGTCCTTGCTGTCTCCCTTGATGATTGACCCTTGAGCCGCGGCGCCCATGGCCACGATTTCATCGGGGTTTACCTTGCGGTTAGGTTCGCGCCCGAAAAATTCCTTGACTTTTTGCTGGATGTAGGGGATGCGCGTCGATCCTCCGACCAGGAGGAATTCGTCGATGTCGTGGATCTTCAAATTGGCATTGTGCAAAGCCCGTGAGCAGATCTCCAGGGTTTGTTCCACATCATTTTTTATCAGGTTTTCGAATTCGGTTTTGCGCAGGAATTTGATCAGATGGACAGGGCCGTCTTCGGATTCGGCAATAAAGGGCAGGTTGATCTCGCATTCGTCTACCGCTGACAATTCGATCTTGGCGTTTTCTGAGGCTTCACGGATGCGCTGCAGGGCTGCTTTGTCCTGGGAAAGGTCAATATGATTTTCGTTGGCGAATTCGTGGGTCAGTTTTTGAGTCAAAGCGATATCGAAATTGTTGCCGCCCAAATGGGTGTTGCCGGCCGTGGCCAGCACTTTGATAATACCATTTTGGACATCCAGGACCGAAATGTCGATCGTACCGCCGCCGAAATCATAGACAATGATTTTGGCTTTTTTCTTTAGGTCGATGGAATAAGCCAGCGAAGCCGCCGTGGGTTCATTGATTATGCGTTTGACGTTGAGCCCGGCGATGCTACCGGCATCCTTGGTGGCCTGGCGTTGGGAATCGTTGAAATAGGCCGGGACGGTGATGATCACGCTGTCGATGGGATCACTCAAATAACGGTCAGCCGCGTCCTTGAGTTTGAGAAGGATCATGGCCGAGATTTCTTCCGGAGAAAAGATCTGGTTGTTGATCTCAATCCTCAGCAGATCGTCGCCGTGCTTGATGATGTGGAAAGGAAACTCCTGCAGATAGGGCTCGACTTCCGAATATTTTTTCCCCATCAGAGTCTTGACCGATGAGATGGTGTTGAGCGGATTGGTGATCATCTGGCTTTTGGCCGGCTGGCCGACAAGCCTTTCGCCGCTGGGGGTAAAGGCGACGATAGACGGCAGCAGCCGGTGTCCCTCCGGGCTCAGGATGAGCTCCGGAGTTTTGCCCTCCAGGTAAGCGATGGCGGATTTTGTCGTACCCAGGTCTATTCCCAATATTTTACCCATCTCGCTGATTTTTCTACCATATTGAATTTGAAAAGTCAATCGTTTTCGAATCAAAGCCTACTGTCATGGGGGGGATTGCGCCTGTTTTCATAAAGACAATTGCCAGCGGCCGACCCTTGACTATTGGCAATTTTTGAGTTATTATTCCCATCCAGTGCCGGGATAGCTCAGTTGGTAGAGCGGTAGACTGAAAATCTGCGCGTCCGTGGTTCAATTCCGCGTCCCGGCACTTAACCCACATTTCTCACAAATATCTGCTGCAATTGCGGATATGGGCATGTCTACGGCGGCAGGCTCGGTCGGATACCTCCATCGTACCAACAGTACGTCTGCGGTCTCCTCGGTCGCCTTCCTTATATCCACACCCATCTGCGCAATTTCGCGACAATATCTGTGAGAAATGCGGGCTAACTTGACTCCATTGACCCGATTTGCTAATATTTTTTTATGCAGCCCACGCTAAAATCCGTTGTTTCCCGGTTTAAAAACAAGAGGATCGTTGTTTGGGGCGATCTGATCCTTGACCAGTATGTGTTCACTTCTGCCGGCAGGGTGTCGCGAGAAGCACCGGTGCTGGTGACCGAATTCGAGAAAAGCGAATACCTGCTTGGCGGTGCCGGCAATGTGGTGATGAATCTGCTGACCCTGGGGGCCATGCCATTGCCGGTGGGCTTTGTGGGCCAGGACGCATCGGGAGAAATATTACTGAAGCAGCTCAGCGAAAAAGGGATCAGCATCGACAATCTGGTGGTGACCGATTGCTTTCAGACCCCACTGAAAAGCCGGATCCTTTCCGGAGGCGCCAACACCAAAAAGCAGCAGATACTGCGCATAGACACCCTGCCCCCGGATGCCATCAGTGAGCGGGCACAGAAAAAACTCGCCCAGGCGCTTTTTTCTGTGCTGGCGGATAGCGATTTGCTGATCATGTCAGACTATCTCGCCAAAACGGTCACTGCAAAGATTTTTATAAACATCAGGGAATCGTTTCCTGATAAAGTCATTGCTTTGGATTCGCGGCACAATTTGCTGGATTTTCCGGGTGTGACCCTGGCCACACCAAATGAGCCGGAAATAAAAAATATTTTTCCAGAAAAAAAATTTCTCAGCGATGGTGATTTTTTAAAAGCCGGAACTGAATTATTGGACAAACTGGACGCAACCGGAATTGTCTTGAAAAGGGGACACAAGGGGATGCTTGTTTTCAACCGTGGTAAAAAAACGGGCGTATTGGATATATACGGAACTTCGCAGATCGTGGATGTTACCGGTGCCGGAGACACAGTTCTGGCTGTTTTGGGATTGGGGCTGGCCGCTGGCGCTGATTTGCAGGCTTCGGCGCGCCTGGCCAATATCGCCGGGGGCATTGTGGTCATGCACGAAGGGGCTTACCCGCTGCGCCTCCGGGAACTTCAGGATGCTTTACCGTAAAAAATATTTCCGCTTGCCGCAGTTGGCCGCAAAAATCGCCCGGGAAAAGAAAATGGGAAAAACCATTGTCCTGGCCAATGGCGGCTTTGATCTCATCCATATCGGCCATATTCGCTACCTTCAGCAAGCCAAGGCCAAGGGAGACATCCTGGTGGTCGCCTTGAATTCCGATTCCTCCCTGAAGCAGCTAAAAGGCGCCGGACGCGCCCTGATCGACGAGCGCGGACGGGTCCTGATCATTTCCGCCCTGGCTTGCGTGGATTATGTGACCCTTTTTGCTGAAACGACGGTTGAAAACGTCTTACTGGCCATCAAACCGCGCTTTCACTGCAAGGGCTCGGATTACACGGTCGATTCCATCCCGGAAAGAGATATTGTCCGCAGTTATGGCGGCGAAATGGCCATTGTTGGTGGAGACAAGATCCGCTCCACATCGCTGATAATTGAAAAGATCAAGGAATTGCACGGTTAAATTGAAAACCATTGCCATTATTCGTTTGTCCTCGCTGGGGGATATCGTGCATACGCTTCCCGCATTCCAGGCGCTGCGCCGGCACTATCCTGATGCTGAGATCAGCTGGATCGCGGAAGCGGCCGGGGCCGCATTATTGGAGAACTTTCCGGGAATAGATCGGATTATTGTCTTCGATCTGAAAGCCCGGAAAGGCTCGATCGCCAGAATAAAATACCTGATCGGCTTTGTACGCCGCTGGCGGCGCCAATTCGATCTGGTTCTGGATTTTCAGGGATTGATCAAGTCGGCACTGCTTTCCTTTTTGTTGGGCGGCAGTCGATTGGGATTTGCATCCGGCAACGCTCGCGAATCCTTGGCAGCGCTTTTTTATTCCCGCCGGGCCGTTTATTTCCCCGAGGAGCGCCATGTTATTTACAAAAACATGCATCTGCTCTCTCTGCTGGGCAGCAGTTCCGCTGCCGTCGAATATCCCGTGCAAGAGTGGGTGCCCTCCCGGCAGCTGAGCGAATTTCTCGAACAAAATAATTTGCACGACCAGGGCTGGATCATTCTGAATGTCGGTGGTGGCTGGCCCAGTAAAATTCTCTCTGAAAAACAATGGCTGCAGATCGCCAGCGGCTTAAAAGATGATTACCGGCTGGTGATGCTCTGGGGCAATGAAAAGGAACGGGAAACAGCCGCGGCGGTATCCCGGCAAGGCGGTGTGCAGCTCGCAATATTCATGAATTTCAGCGATCTGCTCTATTTCATCAACCACGCGCGGCTGGTTATTTCGGGAGACACTTTGGCCTTGCATCTGGCCGACTTGACCCGCACTCCCGCAGTTGGAATATTCGGGCCGAGTTCACCGCAGCGCAATGGTCCGTTGTTTTCGGAAAGTCGTGCGCTATATCGTGAGCTCACCTGCAGTTTTTGTTACCGGCGCAAATGTGATACAATGAGTTGTATACGAGATATTGTGACCGAGGATATCATAGAGGCGGCAAGAAAAATTGATGCGCAACACAACCGAAACGCTGATTAAATACCGTTCTTTTGTCGGTATTTTATGCCTGGTCGCCGTCTTGTGGTTGGCCACGCCCACGGCCCGGTCGATCTTCATCGGATTTTTCTTCATGATGATCGGCATGTTCTTCCGGGGCTGGTCTTCAGGCTACATAAATAAAGACAAGGAATTGGCCACCGATGGCCCGTATTCCCTGACCCGAAATCCGCTCTATTTTGGCAACCTGTTCATCGGATCCGGAATCGCCATAGCCAGCAACAATGTGCCCGCGGTGCTGATCTTTCTTGTCTATTATTTTACTTTTTTTACTTTCCTGATCATTGTGGAAAGAAAACGCCTGCGGAAACGTTTCGGCTCACAGTACGATAAATGGGCAAAGCAGGCCAATCTTTTTTTTCCGAAAATCAAAAAAATAAGAAAATTCAATTTTAATATCTCTTATTACATGAAAAACAGGGAATACCGGGTGTTGTTCTACTCTCTTTTCGTGATTGCGGTGTTAATCATCAAATTTCTCAAGAAAATCGGCTTTATCGATGGCATAGGCAAGTGAGATTTCTTTTAAAAATCCGTTAAATTGATTTTTAAAGTTAATTTTGCTACTATACAAGCATGACTAAACTCAGGGTGGTTTTTTTAGCGAGTTCTTTTTTAATCGCCATTATCGGGTTTTTTTGGCTGAACCATCCTGATTTTTCACTCTCTTTTTCAAGCAAACAGTTCCTCCCTGTCGCCCCCGGTTTTCAAATCACGGGCATATCCGAAAAAGGCAATGTCTGGCTGGACAATGATGAAACGCGCCCGGTGAATATCAAAACCTTGAATTTCGTTTCTGAAACCCAGCTCAGATCCGACGACCAAACCGCTTGGGAATTCTTTTTTGAAGGTTTCCTTTTTACGGCCCTGCCTGGAAGCGCCATTCATTACACCCCGCAGACCCGGGAACTGATCCTGGAAAAAGGGGAATTTTACTGGGACAAAAAGCTCGCTGCTCAAAAAGTCGAAATTTCCCTATTCAAGGCAGGCAATATTTTCCGGCTATCCGCATCCGGCCGCATTCGCCTGGGCTTCAGCTCAATTGAGATCTGGAATTTTTCCGGGCAACTCGATTTTGATTACAATGGCAAGTTTTTTCAATTAAAGGGATTGCAGTACCTCGACACAAAAAACGGCAATAAAATACCGCCGGCCAATCTTTTTCCAGCCCCACCTTTTGTTTCACCACAAGCGGAAACCATTGCCCTCACCCTTGCCAATGATACCATCATCCAATTCAAATGGAAGAATGTCCAGGGAGCGAGGAATTATCTGCTAAAAATCTATCCATCAGCCATGCGGGACAATCTTTTGTTGAGCAAAGTTGTGGCTAGCAATTCCATCGTGTTGGACATCATGTCTTTCATTGAATACAGCGAGCTGTACTGGGAAGTGGCAGCTTTCGATACGGCGAAGCAAATAGAATCCGCGCCGGCCAAAATGGGCGTGATCAGGATCAGCAGTTCGCTTTTGAAAAAAGGGCTGTTGCCCCGGCCGCCGCAAATCGAGGTCGACTCTTTATCGGTCAGCGGCAATATGGTGCTGATCAAGGGTAAAACCGATCCCAATGCCCAATTGTCCATTGATGGAGTTGCCGTCCAGCTGGCCAGCGAAGGAAAATTTATCCACACCATTTCCTATAGAAGTATCGGGGTCAAGAGCATTGTATTCAAGGCTGTAGCGCCTTCGGGGTTGGAGTCGGTTTTTTTAAAGCAAGTGACAATTTTTGATGAATAGTAACAAAGTACGGCCGGAAATTTTTTAAGGAGCATGCCCATGGGGTTATTGGCAAACATGTACAATTATTTTTCTTCCGATCTGGCTATCGATCTGGGTACGGCCAACACTCTAGTTTATATCCGGGGCCGGGGGATCGTTCTGCGGGAACCTTCCATTGTAGTGGTGGATGACCGAAACGGCAGGATCCAAGCGGTTGGAATGGAAGCCAAAGATATGCTGGGCAAAACTCCGGCCAATATCCGCGCCATAAGGCCCATGAAAGATGGAGTAATCGCCGATTTTGAAACCACTGAAAAAATGCTGCAATATTTCATTAAAAAGACAAGAACCGGGAATCAATTGCTGAAGCCGCGCATCGTGATCGGCATTCCTTCCGAAATCACTCAGGTGGAGCGGCGGGCTGTGCGCGATGCTGCCCTGCGTGCCCGTGCCAATGAAGTTTTTCTTATTGAACAGGCCATGGCCGCGGCCATCGGCGCCGATCTGCCGATCACCGAACCCGGGGGAAATATGATTGTAGATATCGGCGGCGGCACGACGGATGTTGCGGTCATCTCCCTCTCCGGCATCGTGATCTCCAAATCGATCCGCATTGCCAGCAACGAAATGGACGAAGCCATCATTCAATACATCAAAAAGAAATATAACCTGCTGGTTGGTGAGAGAACGGCGGAACAGATCAAAATCAAGATCGGGTCTGCTTTTCCCTTGGATGAGCCTTTGGAAATGGAAATCAAGGGCCGGGATCTTACCTATGGGATCCCCAAAACGCTCAATGTCAATGACAGTGAGATCCGTGAAGCGCTGGAAGGGGTGGTGCAGACGCTTATTGAAGTGGTGAAAAGCACTTTGGAGAAAACCCCGCCGGAACTGGCGGCCGATATTGTCGATCGCGGCATCATCATTTGCGGCGGTGGAGCTTTGCTCAAGAACCTTGATAAACGGCTGCGGGAAGAAACATCACTGCCGATCTTTATTGCCGATGACCCGCTGTCTTCAGTGGTTTTGGGAGCAGGGAAAATTCTGGAGAATTTACCGCTTCTGAAAAAAATCGGCAATGCGCTATAATCCTGGCAAGAGTGAACTCAGCACTGAAAAAAAATCAGCTGTTCTGGTTCTAATACTTTTTGTCAATTTGATCCTGATCTCTTCTCAGATTATTTTAAAAAATCGCCAATCGCTGCTGCAATCGGTGATTGCCAACATGCTCATGCCTCTGCAGATCACGTTTCAAAAATCATCCGATTTTGTCAGTGCTGAGTTGGACCGTTACTTTTTTTTGCGAAATATATTTAAAAAATACCAGGTGCTGAAAAAACAATATTTGGACCTGCGGATTCAAGTTTACGCACTGAAAAGTGAGCTCCGCGATCTGAACGTTCTGGCCCAGGTCAAAAAAAATTCCCATAAATTTGTTCTGGCCACCGTGGTTTCGGTTGACGTGAATTTCCCCTACGCCCAGGTCATGATCGATCAGGGAATGCGCGCCGGTCTGGCGGAAAATGATGTGGTGCTGAACACCGATGCCGAATTGGTCGGGAAAATAATCAAGCCGCTGACCGCTTTTTCAGCCCAGGTTCGCCTGATAACCAGTTCCATCGGCGGCACCGGAGCGTATATTGAGAGCAACATGCTGGAAGGTCTGCTCAAGGGCGACAACCGTGCGGAATGCAGCTTCCAATATCTCCTGGCCAACAAGGCGGTGAGCCTTGGTGATATCGTGATCACTTCTGGAACTGATTTGATTTATCCCAATTACCTGCCGATTGGCAAGGTGATCAAGATTGACAAGGATTATTTGACCCAAAGGATTCAGGTAAGGCCTTTTTTTGTAGACAAGCCTCTGAAAAAGCTGATGGTATTGCTGCATGAATAACCGTTTACGGAATATTCTTTTGGTTGCCTTGGTCATCGGCCAGTTCGTTATTTCCCGTAATTACCATTCATGGCGCTTGAATATTGATCTGCTTTATCTGATCATCTTTTATATTGCCATTAAATCAGGTTTCATATCCAGCGTACTCAGTGCAGCTTTCATTGGTCTTTGTTCCGATTATCTTTCCGGAGGTGTCTTGGGCGCTTTTTCATTTTCACGAATTCTGGCCGCCTTTTTTTTGAATGCCCTGGCCAGATTCCTGGATTTAAAAAAGAACGTGTTCATCTTTTTACTGATCTTCGTCTCCCTGTTCTTGTCCAATTTAGTGGCCTTTGTTTTTCATGTTCTGATCTTCAATCTCAAAATCACGACCAGTCTCCTTTTCTATCAGCCGCTGACAACCGCTGTCGTCGGCACGATCATTTTGGGATTAAAGAAAGTGAAATCCCTTCTGGATGTATCTTAGCAAACGGAAAATCAGCTCCGACTTTGTAAAAAGGGCGGCCATCGTCTCGACTGTTTTTCTGTTTGTCGTATTTTTTTTCATTTTTGCTGCTTTTTGGAGCATCCAGATCGTTCACAATGAAAAGTACACCAAACTGGCCATGAGAAACATCACCCGGGTTATTGAATTGCCGGCGCCGCGGGGCATGATCGTGGACCGGTTGGGAAGGGTGCTCGCCGAAAACAAGATCAATTTTACCCTGTTCCTGGTCCGGGAAAACGTGGAAAATTTGGAAAAAACCATTGAAAAAGCCAGTAATTTTTCCGGCAAGAGCGTTGCCGCCGTCCGCCAGATCATTGACAAATACAAAAAACACTCCGGTTTTTACCGTATCCCGATCAAAAGCAATCTGCCCCAGGAGACGGTTATTTTTATCCAGAGCCGGCAGGACGAATTTCCTGAATTTGAGATTGGCATGGAACCCAGCCGGACCTATCCGCTGGCCCACCGCGCCGCCCACGTGTTGGGCCATATCTCTGAAATCACCGAAGCGGAATTGAATGCCGACAAGCCTGGAATCTATGGTTTTGGGGATCTGGTCGGCCGCAGCGGCATCGAGAATCAAGGCGAGACGTTTTTACGGGGAGTGAAGGGCAGCCAGACCGTGATCAAGAATAATGTGGAGAGGATCCAGCGCATCAGTTCTGAAGTCAAGCCCGAAATCGGTGAGACCGTTGTCCTCACCCTGGATTTGCGTTTGCAGGAATTCATTGAAAATCTTTTCGCTAATGAAAGCGGCGCGGTCGGAGTCCTGGACCTGAAAACCGGCGGCGTCCTGGCTTTGGTCAGCAAGCCCGATTTCAATCCCGAAATATTTTCCAGGGAAATGGGGCTGGAAGAATGGCAGGCGATAAGCAATGATCCGCAAAAACCTCTGCAAAACAAGTTTTTACAGGGGATTTATTCGCCGGGTTCCGTCTTTAAAATCATCATGGCCTTGGCCGGGCTGCAGGAAAAAATCATCTCTCCCAATTCAGCGGTTTTTTGCTCGGGCAGCCAGGTCTTTTATGATCGCGTGTTTCACTGTTGGAATCCGGGCGGGCACGGGGCGGTAAACCTCTTTGCCGCCCTGCAGAATTCCTGCAATATTTACTTCTACAATCTGGGCATGAAAATGGACATCGACACCATAGCCAGCTATGCCCACCTCATGGGCCTGGGAAAAGAAAGCGGTATCGATCTGCCCAATGAAAAAGCCGGGCTCGTGCCCGGCAGCGCCTGGAAAATGAGTACTTTTAACCAGAGGTGGTTCCCGGGTGAAACCATTTCAGTTTCGATCGGTCACGGCAGCCTAAACGTTACACCTGCGCAAATGCTCAAACTGATCGCCACCGTGGCTTTGCGCGGGCGGATGCCGAAACTGCATCTGCTGCAAAGAATTGAAAAGCAGGGAAAAGTCGTCAGGGAATTCACGGCCGGATTTTCCAGGGTTCCCATAGACGAAAAATATTTCGAGCTGCTCATTGAGGGCCTGTTCCGGGTGGTCAACAGCGAAGGAACCGGACGGGCGGCAAGGATCGATGGTCTGGACATCTGCGGCAAAACTGGCACATCCCAGATCATCGCCATGGAAAATCCCCGCTATAAAAAGTTGACCCAGGAAAAAAAATTCAAGCCTCATTCCTGGTTCGTGTCGTTTGCTCCCAGAGTGAACCCGCGTCTGGCCATGGTGGTCCTGGTTGAAAACGGAGGCGACGCCGGTGCCATTGCCGCGCCGCTGGCGGCCCAGATCTACAAAAAGTATTTTGAAAATGAAGGACTACTTTAAATATTTCGACAAGTTCACTTTTGCTTTGCTGCTACTGCTTTCCGTGATCAGCATTTTCCTGATTTACAGCGCCGGTCATTCTTCACACGAAACCCATTATCTGAAACAGGCGGTTTGGTTGATTGTTTCATTGCTGCTTTTTTTTATCGTTTTTGTACTTAAAACCGATTTCATTTTCCGCAATGCCTTCGCTGTGTATCTGGCTCTGATTGTCATCCTGGTTATGCAAATTGTTTTGGGCGGCACGGTGGCCAAGACCAAAAGCTGGTTCCGGCTCTGGGGAATCGGTTTCCAGTTTTCCGAATTCGTCAAGATCCCGCTGGCATTGTACCTGGCCAAGATGCTGACCCAGTTCGAAGTGATTGATTGGAAAGCATTTGTCAAATTGATGGTGGTCATCGTTGCCCCCGTGGCCTTGATCATCCTCCAGCCCGACATGGGCGTTTCGTTCATTCTCTGTTCCTTCGTCCCTTTGGTGATCTTGTTGAAAAAAGTCAAGCCTGCCGTGCTGGTGATCTCACTGTTGCTGGTCGTTTTCAGCGGTATGATTGGCTGGTATTCCATTTTGAGACCCTACCAGAGGGATCGCATCATCTCTTTTCTGAATCCCTCTGAATACAAAACCTCCACCGGCTATCATATCATCCAGTCAAAGATCGCCATCGGTTCAGGTGGGTTGGGTGGCAAGGGTTACCTGAAAGGCTCACAGTCGCAATACCAGTTCCTGCCGGCGCGGCATACCGACTTCATCATTTCGGTGATCGGTGAGGAATTCGGATTCATCAATACCAGCTTGCTGTTTTTTGTGTTCTTCATCTTCTTTTACCGTCAATTCAAATTCAATTTTAAAAACGACGAGGAATTTTATTTCATCTACCTTTTCAACGGTCTGATCTTGTTCCAATTCATAATCAATGTGACCATGGCCATCGGCTTTTTCCCGGTTCTGGGAATATCGCTGCCCTTTGTTTCTTATGGTGGTTCATCGCTGCTCTCCCTCTTCATCGGCGAAGCGATTGTCTTCCGCATTAAAATCAACAATTATCTAACATGAACAGCCGTGAACTATTGGGCCGCTTAAAAAATCCCCAGGCATTCATAGGCAGGGAGATCAACGCCAACCGCCGGGAATTCAAGAGCAGCGATATCAACATTTGCCTGGTTTTTCCCGACACCTACGCCATCGGCATGAGTCATTCCGGGATGAAGATCCTCTATCATTTGCTCAACGGCATGGACGGCGTGCATGCCGAGAGGGCTTTTGTTCCTGAGCCGGAAAATATCGCGATTTTCAATGAAAACAAGGTGCCCTTGTTTTCTCTGGAAAATAAGATACCGCTGGCAAGTTTCGACCTGATCGGCTTTTCCCTGCTGAGTGAACTGAATTTCACCAACGTGCTGCAAGTCCTGGAAATGAGCGGCTTGCCCTTGCTTTCCGCCCAACGCCAGGAAGGGGGTCCGTGGGTGGCTGCCGGGGGCATTGCCGTGGCCAATCCTGAGCCCATGCGTGCCTTTATTGATCTTTTCGCGTTTGGTGACGGTGAAGCAATTTTTCCGGATTTGATCGCCGTATTGAAATCGGCGCGGAGCCAAAAAAAAAACCGGGTCGCGGTGTTGAAGGATTTTGACCGCGTGGATGGGGTCTATGTCCCCAGCCTGTATGCTTTGAAAAAAGCGGGCCGCTTTATGGTTCCCGATCTCGGCGGCAAGCAGATTAAAAAACGGGTGTGCCTGGACCTGAACCGTATCCAGGCCGAGCCAGGGGAGATCGTACCCATTTGCGATGTGGTCTTCAACCGTCTGAATGTGGAGATCGCCCGCGGTTGTCCGCAAAATTGTCGCTTCTGCCAGGCCAAATCTTATTACGCGCCCTTTCGTTACCGGGAACCCGGTTTCATCCTTGATTTCATTAAGGAATCTCTGGCTGCGACCGGTTATGAGTCTTTTTCTCTGGCTTCGCTGAGTTCCGGCGATTATCCCGGCCTGGCGGAACTGCTGCAGCGGATCCCAACGATCATTCAGCCGGATATTTCCTTTTCCATTCCCTCGCTGCGCCCTTCGACCCTGAGCGATGAAATGCTTTCCATTTTGGCCATGTTCCGCAAAACCGGAATCACCATCGTCCCTGAAGCAGGCAGTGAGCGTCTGCGTCGGGTCATCAATAAAAATGTCACGGATGCCGAGATTTTTCAGGCCCTTGATATTGCCTGGCGGCACCGCTGGCAGAAAATAAAAATGTATTTCATGCTTGGCTTGCCCGGTGAGACCATGGAAGACATTGAAGCCATTGTCCTGTTGTTGGAAAAGATACTGGCCCAGGCCCGGACCCGCCAGGTACGGATCAATATCCATGCTTCTTTCTCATCCTTCGTTCCCAAACCGCATACTCCGCTGCAATGGGCGGCCAGGGCTCCTGTCGCGGAACTGGAAGAAAAAATGGCCTTGATAAAAAAACGGCTAAAACGTCACAAAAACATTGATCTTGATTTTCATTCTGCCTCCCGGGGTATGATCGAGACCATTTTGGCGCGCGGCGACGCCCGTGTTGGCGAGATTTTGCTGCAAGCCTTCCGGCGCGGGGAGACCTTCAGCGCCTGGGATATCCATTTCCATTTGCCGGTATGGGAGGAATTAATCGGACTGGAGGCTGGAACTGATTTTCTGTCCGAGTTTCCGTTGGATTCAGAATTCCCCTGGGATTTCATCCAATTGAATTTCCATAAACCATTCCTGGTTGAGGAGTACAGGCGAAGCCGGGA
Source organism: Chrysiogenales bacterium (assembly GCA_004525465.1). Lineage (GTDB taxonomy): Bacteria > Acidobacteriota > Aminicenantia > UBA2199 > UBA2199 > UBA2199. The sequence continues at coordinate 13,487 of SPCN01000006.1, forward strand.
TGGTGAAGTGACGCGGCCTTGTAGCGGGCAGGATTGCGCCGCCTGTAATGGCTGCCTGTTCGGCCGCAGGGAATTTCCGTCTTCGCTTTGGGCAAGCCCTGCGGGACCGGCACTCACCCCCCCCGATGTGTACCGGCGGCTGCGCCTGCGCTATGAGAAGAAAGACGACCTGCGCTTCCTTTCACATTTGGCTATGATGCAATTTCTGGAACGGCTTTTACGAAAATCAGGCCTGCTTTTCAAATACAGTGAAGGGTTTCATCCACGCATTAAAATGGCCGCTCTGCCGCCGCTGCCAGTCGGTGCCCAAGGATTTAATGAGGCGATCGAGGTCTTTGTAGCCGGCAGTCTGGAGGACAAGGAAGTTCTGGAAACATTAAACCGGTCGCTGCCGGACTTCCAGTTCCAAAAGGCCTCTTTTGTCAATGCCGACTCTTCATTTCACAAGGAATTGCAGTCAGTCGAATTATTCTTTGTATGGGGAGAGGTGCGGCCCGACCATAAGGAGATCGCGGCACTGCTGTTTGCCGGCGACAGCTTTTCAATTGACGAAAAAGGCCTGGCTTTGAGAATGGATTACGCACATGGAGGCCAGGAGCGTTTCGCCCGTATATACAAGCTGCTGGACCCGGAGCGGAAATGGACATCCCATTTGAGCCGGACAGCGGTCAGTTTTAAAAATGAAAATTGAAATCACTTCCCGCGCCAATCCCCGCTTGAAGGAATTGCTGGCTGTAAAGGAAAAGCTTTTCTTTTTTGAAGGGGAAAAATTGGTCTGCGACATCCTGACCCGCCAACTCATTGTGAACCAACTGCTTGTAAGTCAGCAAGGAGAAAAATATCTGCCCGAGATCGCGGCCACGGTCAAAGAATACTGGCAGGTCAGCAGCCAGGTGCTGGAAAAAGTCTCCGACCTGAAAAGTTCACCGCCGTTGATCGCCGTGCTGGACATACCGCAAAGAGAAATCGATTTCAGCCTGGAAAAAATCGCGTTGGGTTTTGTCGGCATCCAGGACCCGGGCAATCTGGGAACGGTATTCCGCTGCGCTTCGGCCTTTGGCATTTCTGCTTTGGCCCTGGCCGGCGGCTGCGTGCGCGCCAACCATCCCAAGGTGATCCGCAGCGCCCAAACGGCCATTCTCGATGTCCCCTTCCAGGTTTTTCCCAATGTGGATGCGTTGATCGCCAAGGCCCTGGCCCAGAACGCCCATGTCTATGTGACCGGTTCGCATCACCATGAAGCCCCCCTGCCTTTAGCGCGAATGGAATTTCCCTGCCTGCTGCTTTTCGGCAATGAGGGGCAGGGTCTGGAACCGCTACTGCTCGAGCGTTTCCCCTTGATCCGTTTGGAACAGAAAGAACGCATCGATTCGCTCAATGTAGCCGTCAGCGCCTGCATCCTGATGCATGAGTTGCAAAGGCTTCACGGCCTGTGAAGCAAAAACTGCTGGTCCATGTTTGCTGCGGACCCTGTTCCCTTCATGTGTGGCAGAAACTGCAAGCAGACTTTGAGCTCAGCGGGTTTTATTACAATCCCAATATCCAGCCGTTCCGGGAATTTGAGTTCCGCCGCCTGGAACTGGCAAAAATAGCGGAAAAATTCGCCTGGCCGATGATCTGGCCCGCCCATGACATGCGGGAATGGTTTGCCGCCATAAGCGGGCTGGAGCGGGAACCCGAACGGGGCAGGCGCTGCCCGGTATGCTTCCGCTTCAGGCTGGAAAAAACGTTTAGTTACGCCCGCGAACACGGTTTTGACTGCGTGGCCTCGACCCTTTCGATCAGTCCCTATAAAGTGACCGCCCAGATTAACAACGAGGGGCTGGCCCTGTCCGGAAAGTACGGCATCGCCTTTCTGCCCGAGAATTTCAAAAAGAACGACGGTTTTCTCAATTCCCGACGCCAGGCCCAAGCCCTGGGGGTCAAGCAGCAGGAATATTGCGGCTGTGTTTATTCCAAGGTGGAAAGGCTGCTGGGCCTGCGTTAACCAATAATCCTGGTGAACCAGTCGCTCCGTCAGGAAATGGCGCATTGCCTCATCTAAAAATCTACCTGACCGGTGATTCATTTTTTTACGGCCATTTTTCAGCCAGGGTTCAAAACTGGACCTTGTTTTTCATAAAAAAAATTATTTTCTAAATTTCCACAAAAATATCACATCCAGCCATAGACATTCCAGATAAATATCCTCAAAATACAACCATGGGAAAAATTGATTTTCCTTTAGTGTAATATCAGGAAAACAACGGCCGGGACATTTTTTATTGAGATAAAAATCCAAGTGTTGTATACTACATTGTAGGAGTAGCAATTAAGTAAAAGGAGTTAAAATGAAGAAATTACTATTATTGGGGTTTATTTTTTTATTGGCTGTGGAGATGGGCTTTACCATTTCAGACATCACCATTGAACAACCTGATGGGCGGACAGATTGGGAAAGACACGCCACAAAACAAATAAAGTGGAGCATACCATCAGGTGTCACCGGTATGATTACTATAGTACTTTTTAAAAATGGAGCTAGGATTGGCCCGATTGTTACAAATTTGTCTCCCCGATTGAACACCTATTCCTGGGAGGTCGGGAGATGGATGGACGGATTTGAACCGGCGGACACAGAGTATCAGATTAAAATAAAAGAACAGGGAGGGCCGCGCAGCTGTTTTAGTCCCAAATTCAAAATTGTTGATACTGGAATACGTGATGTTGTTGATACTGGAAGACGTGATGTTGTTGATCCTTCTATCAAACCAGAACTGGAGATTAAATCTGTCTGGCGAGTAGGGACAGGCCGCCTTCATCCCGGTGATTTATTGACGGCAAAAGTAGCAATACAAAATCACGGTGAAACTGCCGCCGATATATTTGTTTCTTTTCTTACACTTGGACCCCCCTTCTATTCGAAAGCAAACAACCGCGCCATCATCTCGGGTGGGACAACCAAAGAGTACTCCCTCAGTATTCCTGTTATTGAACGAAAAGTCAGAAATGGCTACTTGCAAGTTAATTTTTTCATAAGGGATGCCCTAGTTACTGAGGATAATGTTTTGCTAATACAATACAGAGATTCCAATATGAGCAATAATCAAAAAGAAATGTTCTTCGGCACTGTAACTCCAAGCGGGGATGCATACAAGATGCCAATCCGAAAAACAAAAACAGAGTATGTGAGCGGATGGTTTACCAAAATGCCCCAGGCTGCTTGGTGTACCCAAACCGTACTTCCCAGTCAATTGTCACCGCCGTCTAATGGACAGATTCGCTTGGGAATGGAAAGACTTTGGCACCCGGGCGCCGATCCCTTTCCCTGTCACAATGGCACCGTCCATACTTACTATGGAGCGGTGGAGTTTGATCTTAGACAATACCACCGAAGAAGTGATCAAATCAAGCAGGTTAACCTGAAATTTCAAAGAGCAGCTATTAGTTCCTCTAGAAATTTTTTTGATCCCAGGGCAAGAGAAACAAAAGTGGCCGTGAGAGCAATTTCCAGTGAATGGCAAAGCGGATTTAATAATATACAAAATCCTCCAGGTATTTTGACCCACCCCGCTCTGGGTGAACTGGGTGAAAATGGTACACTTGAAGTTACTGAAACAGTTAAAGCCTGGCTCGAACTTGGAGAACTTAAAACAGGATTTTTCTTTGAGCAGCTTAATAAATGGTCATTGGGTAACGATCGTTTCAGGAATATTTACAGTACCTTCAACTACACCTTTGAGTTAGAGATCATTGTGAATTAGCAATCGATATTTTCTCCCACTCACCTAAGCGATAGTCTGACCCTTTCACCGGGATCCCAAATTTTTTTTCAACTGTTGAATGTCAAAAGATTTCACTGGGTGGGCTTAATGAACGGCAAATTATTGTTAGGCAATTTTGCTGGCGGTGATGATTAAAAAATAGTAGTTTATACTTTTGCACTTGCTCTAAATGACCGTGGAACGGCGACTTTGCCGGATTGGCCGGTTTGCATTTGCGCCGCCGATATGATAAATTAAGCCCAGATGAACAAAAAAGTTGTGCTGGCCGGAAAAATTGCCGGGATTGTCCTTGGCTATTTTCTGCTTTTTTTTCTGGCGGTTTTTTCGACCGTCAGTCTTCTGGTCAAGGGCGATGAGGTCATGGCTCCCGATCTGTTGGGCAAGCCTCTGCAGGAAGCGTATGCCAGTGCTGCCAAAAAGGGAATCTATCTAAAAAAAATTATCGGCGATTTCGGCGCCACCTATGCTCCCAATACCGTGGTTAACCAGTTCCCGGCCCCGAAAACCAGCGTCAAAGTGAAATCCATAGTGAAGATCTTTGTGGCATCGGAAGTTGGGCAGACGGTCGTACCCATATTGGTCTCGCGGAGCCAAAAGGAATGTGAAGCGCTGCTGAAGAAAAGCAAACTGAAAAAAGGCTACAGCGCTTTCATCACCTCCGCCGAAGTCCTGCCGGACTGTGTCATCAGCCAGTCTGCTCCGGCCGGCAGCCGCATGGCCGAGGGCTCGGCCATCGATCTGCTCATTTCCAAGGGCGGAGAAAGTCGTTCTTTTGTCATGCCAGATCTGATCGGTAAGGAAGCGGTCAAGGTGCTGGTTTTCTTTGAGAACCAGGGTTTGAAAATATCGAAGATCGAAGAAGTGCCCTATTTCGGATTGAAGCCGGGCATTATCCTCAAACAATTTCCTTCGCCCGGGTTCGAGATCAGCTCAAAGAATCTGATCGGCATTCAGGTCAGCAAATGAACCCCCTCTTCCCCTCTATCCTATCCACCAATTTTTTCAATCTGGAAGCCAAGCTGCGTGAATTTGAAACAAGCCGTATCGATTTCATACATCTGGATGTTATGGACGGTCATTTCGTTGATACTATTTCTTTCGGACCGGGATTGGCTCGGGCGCTCAAGGAAAAATTTCGTTTCCGCCTTGACGCGCACCTGATGGTCAGTAACCCGGACAAAGCGATCCCGCATTTTATCAAGGCTGGAGTGGACTGGCTTTCCTTCCATAGCGAAACATGCGGCGATACACCTGGCCTGCTCAAAATGATCCGGGACGGCAACTGCCGTGCCGGCCTGGCGCTGAATCCTGACACTCCTCTTGAGCAGGTGCGACCATTTTTAAGCGTGGTTGATTATATCCTGGTGATGAGTGTTTTTCCCGGATATGGCGGCCAGCAATTCATTGCTTCTTCCCTGGAGCGGGTGGCGCTTTTGAAAAGGGAAATCATCAGTCAAAAAAGTCACTGCCTGCTGCAGGTCGATGGCGGCATCAATGTCGACAACGTCGGACCCTTGAAGGAAGCCGGCGCCGACCTGTTCGTGGTGGGAACATCTTTATTTAATTCCGACAACATAGAAGAAACAGTCAAGAGATTTTTAAATCAGATGCCATGGAGTCAATTATGAAAAAAAATGTTTTATTGCTACTACTCATTCTGCTGGTAAGCGCCGGCGGTTGTCGTTCCAAGAAAGCCATCAGCATTGATCCGAGCGATAAAGGTTCGGACAAAAAAATGTACGAGAACGCCATGAAATACATGAGCAAGGACCCTGAAAAGGCCCGCCTGCTTTTCAAGGAGGTCGCGCAGCTATATCCCGATTCCATTTACGCCAACAAAGCAAAGCTGGGTATCGGCGATTCGTTTTACCGGGAACGTGACTCCGCTTCACTGATCATGGCGGCTGTTGAATACCAGGAATATGTCAACCTGTATCCCTACTCTCCCGACGCAGTGTATGCCAAGTATCAGATCGGTATGTGCTATTACAAACAGATCAGAAAGCCGGAACGGGATCAGACCAAAACTTTCACGGCCCTCAAGGCCTTCGAAGGGGTGATCCAGCAGTATCCCGGAACTCCCGAAGCCGAAGAGGCAAAAAAGAAAATCGATGCGTGCCGCCAGAACCTGGCCCGGCATTATTACCTGATCGGATATTACAATTACCTGATGAAATCCTTTTCCGGAGCTATCGCCCGTTTCAAGCAGGTCATGGACGAATACCCGGATTTCGCTACCAATGACAAACTCTTTTATTATACCGGCAAGACCTATTTGGCTATGGAAGATTATGATTCGGCACTTTCGTTTTTCCAGCGTGTGATCGGCAGTCATGCCAAGTCCAAATATGCCAAAAAAGCGCAGCGCCAGATCAGCAAGATCAACAGGTTGGTCGAAAAAACAAAAAAAACCGCTCCAGGTGCTGGAAAATAAAGACGACCTTCCGGAGGGTCCGGGTATATATATTTTCCGGACCGCGTCCGGCAAAGCGCTATATATCGGCAAAGCGATCAATTTAAAAAAACGCGTTGCCCAATATTTTAAAAAAAAGGACCAGCCAATGATCGCTAACCTGCTGGCGCGTTCGGCCGTCCTGGATTTCATTGTTACCGATGATGAAGCCGATGCCTTGCTGTTGGAAAGCGATCTGGTGCACAGCTATCAGCCTCCTTTCAATATCCGGCTTAAGGATGACAAGAGTTTTCCGTCAATCGAGATCACCCTCATTGAAGATTTTCCCGGCATTTATTTTTCCCGGAAAGCCAAAGCCGGCAATTTTGCCCTGGGACCGCTGGTCAACGCCAGGAAAGCGAAAAATCTCATTGATACCGTCACCCGGCTTTTCCGCTTGCGCTCCTGCAGCAACGTGCTTTTTAAAAAAGGAATACCCTGCCTGTATCACCATATCGAGCGCTGCTCGGCGCCATGCGCCGGAAAGATCGAACGATCTCTTTACCGGCAGCAGGTGGAATACGCCCTTGATTTTTTAAAAGGACGGAAAGGGAAAATCAAGGCCAAGCTGGGCGAGCGTATGCTCAGTCTGGCCGCCAGCCAGAACTTTGAACAGGCGCAAAAGCTCAAGGAAGACTTGGAGCTGATGGAGAAATTTTCGCTGCGTTCATATATCTCCACCCGTTCGCACGGTGATTTTGACGTACTGGCCGCCTGCGTCCTGGGCCAGGAAGCATTTTTTGTTCATTTTGTTGTTGTAGGCGGCCGGGTGTGCAAGAGCGGTTATTTCAACCTGCAGACGCTCCATGATGCCGCTGATGAGGCACTGCGGGAATTTATGATCGATTTTTATCGCCGCCGGCCTCTGCCCGGAGAGATCATTGTCTCCCGGCTTCCGGATCAGAGCGCAGGGCTGGTCGGCCTTTTTTCCGCCCAGGCGGGCCGCCGGGTTACCATACGGACTGTCCGCCAGGGGAAAAAAAGAAAGATTTTGGACCTGGCCTTGAAAAACCTGGCCCTGTTCGTACAGAAAAGCGATTATCGTTCATTGGGAGAAAAAATAAAGGAAATGCTGCACCTTGGTAAATTCCCCTCTCATATCGAAGCTTTTGACATATCCCATCTGGGCGAAAAAAACCGTGTAGGCGCCCAGGTTGTGTTTCAAAACGGCAGACCGCAAAAGCGTCGCTACCGCAGCTACATCATCCGCAGCGCCCCGGCCGGCGATACCGAAGCGTTGAAGGAAGTGCTGACCCGGCGCTTTCGTGATGAGCCTTCACCCCCCGACCTGCTGCTTATTGACGGCGGATTGCCGCAGCTGGAGGCGGCCCGGCAGGTCAAGATCCAACTGGGACTGCCATGCGACCTGGCGGCGCTGGCCAAGGGGGAGGAGCGCGTCTTTCTGGAGGATGGCTATTCCTTCGTATTGGAGCCGGGGACGCCGGCCAGGCATCTGCTGCAGAATATCCGTGACGAGGCGCACCGCCGGGCCATTGCCCATCACCGCCGCCGCCGCGAAAAACTTCCCAGCTGACCTTTTAGGCTAACGGCCGTTTTTTATTCGGCCGCGGCGGCACTGAGCAGGGAATTGAACATGATCTTGTAGGTTCCTTCGCTGTGGGTGCGGTGGATGATATCAGGGCCTATGAGTATGATCCGGCCTTTGCCTTTGCGGTAATCGACCAGCAGGGATTTGCGCGTCAATTGCGCCTCGCCTTCCAGCCAGCCCGAAAGCAATAAATCTCGTTCGCCAAAAACCAGTGGCGTATAACGGCTTTCAAAGGCGGTTTTGGGCAGAGAGGTTTCGAAGGTCGGGGTGTCCCTGAAAAAGATGGCGGCCGTCTTGTCCATGCCCGCCGTCAATTCGGAATTTTTCACCTCCACGCTCAGGTATGAACCGGGGCAGACCACTTTGCTGTTTTCTTCCATGATATTGGTCACCGGCATTTTGAATTTGCTGATGGCGTAATTGCACGATTCTTCCATGAAGACCAGGGTTTTTCCGCTTTTGACCATCTCCTTGAGCAATTTTTCGCCGCTTTCGCCGATGCCGCCGGAATATTCGGGCGGGGCCGGGGTGGCCCATTTCTCCCACTTCTTCGGCGGCTTGTCATTTTCGATCTCGGTTTCCGAGGCGCCAACAAACACCAAGATGTCAAATTTGCCGGCAAAGCCCTTTTTGGCCACGTCCTTGGGATGAACCGTTTCGTAGGGGATCTTGTATTCATCGAAGACATAGCGCAGCCAGCCCTCGGTCATGTTGTGTCCCCAGTTTTGATACAGCCCCACCTTGAAGGGCCGGAGGCGGCGAAACTGCTGCAGCGGTAATTTTTTCCTGGACGTCATGGTCAGCGGGGTCTCGGCGTGAATGTTCTTTAAAATTTCCAGGGCTTCGCTTTTTTTGACCAGGAAGGAACCGCTTGAGAAATCGGGGCAATCGATATTGCGGAAAACTGTTTTGCCCTTGCCCAGCAGTTCAAAGGCGGCCCGGTAGGAATGGTTGGCGCGGGAATCGAGGACGATGTATTCTTCAAGTTCCTCCGGGAATGGATTTTTGGCAAATTGTGCGGCTTGGACCGGTTCCATCATGGCTTTCAGGGGTTCGTTCACCGGGATGGATTTGACTCCCATGCCTACGGGCAGGGTCCAGGCCGCCATGTCATAGGGAAGTTCAGGCTCGGCTTTGAGGTTTTTGCGGATGTCGGGATAGTGCTGGTTTTCAAAAATATTTTTCACGAA